>JALVOR010000332.1 GCA_027026295.1 Anaerolineales bacterium
GTGTTTTCTGTGGCGCTTCTGTGTTTTTTGTGGTTTCTTTGCCCTCACCCTATAACAGGGCAGCCATTTCTACATATTTGGTTTGCACCCCTTGCTGAGCGCTTCTTTTTGGCAAGAGGGGCCGTTTTGGAGGGAGCGCGCTCGAAGGGGGTGTCGATTGTCAGGTATTCGCGCAACAATGAAAACCAAATGAGCATTTCGGGGTTTTTGTGGTAAAATGCCATCGCTGGCCTTTGTGAAAGTTGCAACAGAGTGTGGATGGTGGCCTGAGAAACAGGCGGTTGCCAAGGCGTGGCCTGAGGTAATCCCGCCGAGAGGTGGGGGGATTACGAGGCTTCGCCCGTGAGTGCGTGCTTGCGTTGCATCTGCTGCCACAGTGTGCTGTTTTATCTCTTCCCCGGCTTGCGAGGGGAAGTCAGCGAGGAGTGCTTATGAACGCTTGGCTGTACATCGGGGTCTTTGTTGCGTTATCGCTCTTTTTCCCGGCCTTGCTGGCCGTAGCAGGTTACCTGCTGGGGCCTCGGCGGCCAAACCCTGTAAAAACCGACACCTACGAATGTGGTTTGGAAACCGTGGGGGAAACGTGGGTTCAGTTTAAGGTGCAATATTATTTGTTTGCGCTGGTGTTCCTGATTTTCGACGTGGAACTGGTGTTCCTGTACCCGTGGGCTGTGGCATATAACAGCCTGCCGATTTACGCCGTCTTCGAAGGTGTGCTTTTCATTGTCATGTTGGCAGCGGCGCTGGTTTATGCCTGGCGCAAGGGCGCGCTGGAGTGGGCTTGATGCTGATGGGCGGTTGCGCCCATCGGCTTTCGCTTTTTGCGCGTCTGAACCTCTTTTGATTTCGGAGGAGCGTGTCGTATGGGAATTTTGAGCCAACCCGTTGGGGTGATTGCTGCATGGTTGCGAGGACTCTTTTTAGGGTGGGGCCTTTCCGAAGGGCTGACCACCGTTTTGTTGTATCTCATTGGTGCCCTGGTTGTGGCGACGGTGGCGCAGGTCTGGGTGATCTTCCTGATTTGGTTCGAGCGTAAAATCATCGGGCGTTTTCAGAGCCGTCTGGGGCCGAACCGTGTAGGCCCCTATGGTTTGCTGCAGCCCTTTGCTGACGTCATCAAGATCATCACCAAAGAGGTGATCATCCCCGATGGTGCTGACAGGCCGGTGTACCTCTTGGGCCCGATTATCATGGACGCCGGTGTGCTGGCAATCTGGGCAGTGCTGCCGTTGATTCCGATGATGGGGATGGATCTCAACGTGGCTGCCCTCTACACCATCGCGGTGGGGGCTTTCGCCACGCTGGGTATTCTGATGTCGGGCTGGGCTTCCAACAACAAATTTGCGTTGGTGAGCGCTTTCCGCACGGTGGCGCAGATGGTTTCCTATGAGGTGCCCACGGTGCTGTCGCTTCTCATCCCGGTGCTGCTGGCGGGCACCATGAGCCTCGAAGGCATCGTAAAGGCGCAGCATGTGTGGTTCGTTGTGCTTGCGCCGCTGGCTTTCCTCATCTACCTGGTTTCCTCGATTGCCGAAATTGGCCGCACGCCCTTCGACCTGCTGGAAGCCGAATCGGAAATCGTGGCGGGCTTCCATATCGAGTATTCGGGTATGGTGTTCGCCATTTTCTACGTCGGCGACTTCTTGCACGCTTACACCATCGGCGTGTTGAGCGCGGTGCTCTTCCTCGGCGGCTGGCGCGGGCCGGGGGCGGAAGCCTTCCCGCTGCTGGGCTTCGTTTACTTGTGGATCAAGGCCTTCGCGGTGTACTTCGTGGTGGTGTGGGCGCGCGGCACCCTGCCTCGCGTGCGCATTGACCAGATGATGAATTTCAGTTGGAAGTTCCTCACCCCGCTGGCGCTGATTTTGCTGGTGGTGGCTGTGGTTGTCGACCAGTTTGTCGGCGGCTGGGGTGTGTGGGGCCGTGCCTTGGGGCACCTGGCTGCCAACGTGGTTGTGGGCTGGTTGACCCTGCTTTATCTGAATCACTACGACAAAGTGCGGGCGAGCAGGCGCCGCATGGTGGCGCAGCCCGGCCAATATCCCGTGGCGCGCCCGCCTGTTGTGGAAACCTCCACCGAAGCGGCTTCGTAACAGGAGTGGAAGCATGACGGCGATGCAAATTATCTTTCTGATTACCGCGATAGTTTCGCTGTTTGCGGCATTTCGGGTGGTTACCACCCCTAACATGGTGCATGCAGCGTTGTGGCTCATCGTAACCCTGTTTGGCGTTGCGATTTTGTATGCCCTTTTGAGCGCCTCGTTCCTTGCGGTGGCGCAGGTGGTTGTGTATATCGGCGCGATTGCCATCCTGATGATGTTCGTGGTGATGTTGACCCGCCGCGAGATGCGCGATCGGGGCCCCCAGACTGGCAGGCAATGGCCGTGGGCGGCGCTGATTTCGCTGCTCACTTTTGGCGGCCTGGCGTGGATGCTTGAGGCCGTTGGTCTGCCTAACGCCCCGGCGGGCGCGGTGCCGGAAAGCAGCATTGCTGACCTGGGCAGGGCGCTGGTTTCCCCCAACGGGTTTGTGATTCCGTTCGAGGTGGCGTCGGTGCTGTTGCTGGCGGCGCTCATCGGTGCGGTGTATATCGCCTGGACGCGCCGGAACGCGTAGGAGGTTGCGCTATGATTCCCCTCAACTGGTATTTGATGCTGGCTGCCGCGCTGTTTGCCTTGGGCTTGTTTGGCGTGCTTTCGCGCAAGAACGCGGTGGCGATTTTGATGGGCGTGGAACTGATGCTCAACGCGGTGAACGTCAACCTGTTGGCTTTCTGGCGCTATCGTGCGCCCACTGAGCCGACGGGCACGGTGTTTGCCGTCATCGTGTTTGCCGTGGCGGCGGCGGAAGTAGCCGTGGGCCTGGCGCTGTTCATTGCCGTCTACCGCCGCTTCAACTCGGTGGTTGCCGACGATATCGACTTGCTGAAATGGTAAGGCCTGACGTCGGGCGCGCAGCCCGGCGGCAGGGCGTATCCCCAGAGATGATGTGAGGACGCCATGCCGACGACGACTTTGCTCTGGTTACTCCCCGTTTTTCCCTTGTTGGCCTTTGTGCTGATTGTGTTGTTCACCAATCGG
>JALVOR010000333.1 GCA_027026295.1 Anaerolineales bacterium
GCGATTACGACTCGTGGTATCTGCGCGCCGAAAACGGTGAAATGTTGCAGGGCTGGGAACACTGGAGTGATGTGGATGGAGCGCTCATCCGCTTCATCATTACGGGCCCGTTGGCATGGTTTGGCGCGGTGGCGCTGGCAGCCCCGGCCAAAGACGCGCCTCCGGCTGCCTTCCGCCTGACCTCATGGGGGGAGGCGATGCTGGCGGGCAAGCCGCCCCAGGGGCTGGATGAGGAAACGGAACCGCTGATTTTGCGCTCCGACGGGCGTGTTGCGGCATCGTGGCGCACGCCGCGAGTGGTGCGCTACCACATTGCCCGCTTTGCCGATTGGGAAGGCACCGATAGCAGCGGCTACCGCTTCCGGCTGAGCGCGGCTGCGCTGCGCCGTGCCGAGGCGCAGGGCATCCGCCCAAAGCAGGTCATCAACCTGCTGAAAATTCATAGTCGCGCTGTGCCGCCCTCGCTGGTGAAAGCCATCCGCCGCTGGGACGAAAATGGCACCGAGGCTGCCATTCGCCCGCTGACCGTGTTGCAGGTGCGCGACCCCGAGATGCTGCAGGCGCTGCGGGAAAGCCGGGCAGCGCGCTTTCTGGGGCCGGTGCTGGGGCCCGCGGCGGTAGCGATGGCGGCGGAAGCCGTCCCTCAAGTGGTTGCGGCGTTAGCCGAAATGGGGTATTTTGTTGAAATTGAGCGGAAGTAAGCCTTGTTTTTGTAAAAACAGCGACGCAACACTTTTGTTTTGTGTAAAAATCACAAATTGCACGGGTTATCGCCGCAGAAAGTATGGAAAATTTCTCTGTGCCTTTGCGTTCTCCCCCCCCCATGGCTTTCCGCAGACCGTTATGGCCTGCAGCCCAAAGTGAGAAAGTATGCCCGAGACTTTCGTGCCGCCCGCCTTTTATCATGCCCACCACGGCGCTTTTGAGGAAGACCTGCCGTTCTGGCACGACCTTGCCCGGCGTGCCGGCGAGCCGGTGCTGGCGTTGGGGTGCGGCACGGGGCGGGTGGCGCTTTCCCTTGCCCGGCAAGGTTTCGAAGTGGTTGGAGTAGATTACGACGAGGCGATGTTGCGTTTCTTGCAACGGCGCAACGTCGCTGTGCCCTGTGTGCGCCTGGTTCAGGCCGATTTCCTCGCGCTGCCGCTGGCTTCTGGCGCTTTCCCCCTTGCCATTTTGCCGTGCAACACTTACACGACCGTGCAAGGCTGGAAGCGTGACGCGCTGTTGCGCGGTGTGGCGCGGGTGTTGTTCCCTGGTGGGGTGTTTGCCTTTAGCGCACCCAACCCGCATGTAATTGCTACATTGCCCTCGCGCGTCGACCCCGAAGAGGAAGGCGTTTTCTACGACGCCAACGGTTTGCCCGTGCAGGTTTCCGCCGGCTGGGGGCGCAGCGGTATGCAGTGGCGCGTCGTGTGGCATTATGACCGCCTGCACCCCGATGGACGGGTAGAGCGCACGACGGTTTCCCAAACCCATCATCTCGCACCCCTGCGCGCCGAAATTGAGCGTATGGAGGCCGCCGGACTGCACGTGGAAGCCCAGTATGGTGATTTCGATGCCACACCCTGGCATCCCGACGCACCGTACTGGATTGTGGTCGCGGCGCGTATCTGAGCGGGGTGCTGTTTGCCAGCCATGCCCCTTGAGCGCCGGTTTTGTTCCGCGCGCCTTCGTGTTCGTTTCCCCGAAGTTGAGCGGTTGCCTGTGAAAAAAGTAAAGGCGAGGCATCTTCCGCAGGTGTTTGCCTGAGAGCGTTGGGTTGAATCGTTGGCAATCTTTTGACGTTTCCTTGCTGGGGGAAAAGTTCGCGCTTATAATATGATTTCGCTTTGTGTCTTAAAATAGACCCGTCGCGTCCCGACACAAGGGGAAATCGCACCCAGATTTTGCCTGCAGGAGAGTATGCACATGGCGGCGTTGCCCACCAAGTCCTATGCCCGTATTGACGTCAAATTGCCTTTGCCCAACCTGATCGACATTCAGTTGTCCTCTTTTGAGCGTTTGGTTAGCGAGCGCCTGGCGGATTTGTTCGACGAAATCACGCCCATTGAATCCTACAACAAAGGAATGCGGCTGTACTTCCCCAGCCGCACGCCGGAAGCCGAGCAATGGGGGCTGCGTTACTGGTTCAAAGAGCCTAAATATACTGTGGAAGAATGCGTGGAACGCGATCTGACCTATGCCCGCCCGCTGTGGGTGTCGGTGCTGCTGGCCGGGCCGGAAGTGCCCGAGCCGGTCAAGCAGGATATCTTCCTGGGTGATTTCCCGTGGATGACTTCCAAAGGCACGTTCATCATCAACGGCACCGAGCGCGTGGTGGTGTCGCAGTTGATTCGCTCGCCCGGCGTGTATTTCGAGGCGGCGACCGATCGCGCCAGCGGGCGCTTGCTGGCAAAGTCCAAACTCATCCCCGACCGCGGCGTGTGGATGGAGTTCGAAACCCGCAAGAGCGATTACCTCATTCTCAAGTTCAACCGCCGCCGCACCGTGCCTGTCACCGTGCTGCTGCGCGCCCTTGCTGCGGTGAGCGATGGCCTCGATGATTCCCCCATCAAGGAAGGTACGGACGAGGAAATCCTCTCGCTGTTTGCCGAGGTGGACAACAATCCTGACCGCATGTTCATTGCCTCGACGCTGCGGCAGGAACCGGAATGGGATGCCGACAGTTCCCTTTCCATTGCCGAGCAGGCACTGATTGAGTTCTTCAAGCGCGTCCGCCCCGGCGACCCCGCCACCTTGGAAAACGCCCGCGAATTCCTGGAAACCCAACTCTTCAACCATCGCTACTATGACCTCGCCGGTGTCGGGCGTTATAAGATGAATCAGAAACTTAGCCTGCACGGCGTGGTGCCGATGGATCACCGCTCGTTGACCAAGTGGGATATCGTGCGCCTGCTGCAGCGCATGATTGCCATCAACAACAGGGAAGACCACCCCGACGACATGGATCACCTGGGCAACCGCCGGGTGAAGACCGTGGGCGAACTGGTGCAGAACAAACTCCGCATTGGTATGCGCCGCATGGAGCGGGTTATCAAGGAACGTATGTCCATCCGCGATCAGGAGCAGGTAACGCCCGCCACCCTCATTAACATCCGCCCGGTGGTGGCTTCCCTGCGGGAATTCTTCGGCTCCAGCCAACTCTCCCAGTTCATGGACCAGACCAACCCCTTAGCCGAACTGCGCCACAAGCGCACCCTTTCGGCTTTGGGCCCCGGTGGCCTGCGCCGCGAGCGCGCCGGTTTCGATGTCCGCGATGTCCACCACTCTCACTATGGCCGCATCTGCCCCATCGAGACGCCTGAAGGCCCCAACATTGGCCTGATTGGCCGCCTAGCGACCTACGCCCGCGTGAACGAGTTTGGCTTCATTGAATCGCCTTACCGCCGTATCTACAACACCCTGCCTGCCAACAGCCCCTACATGCTCAACCGCAAGTTGCGGGAAGATGTCAAAGACCCCAAGCGCGGTAAGGTGCTCTTTGAGGCGGGCACGCGGCTTGACAAAAAGCAGGCGCGAGAACTCGCGAAGCGTTTGGGTGAAACCGAGGTCAAAATCGTGCCCTTCGTCTCCGACGATGTGGACTACCTGACCGCCGATGTGGACGACAACCACTACATTGCCCAGGCCAACGCCCCGCTGAACGAATACAACGAATTCATCGCCGAAGATGTCGTCTGCCGCTACCATTCTGGCTTCCAGTTTGCCGACCCGGTGAACATTACTTACATGGATGTCGCCCCGCAGCAACTTGTAGGCATGAGCGCGTCCATCATTCCCTTCCTGGAGCACGACGACGCCAGCCGCGCCCTGATGGGTTCCAACATGCAGGCGCAAGCCGTGCCGCTCATGCGCCCCGAGGTGCCGCTGGTTTCCACCGGCATGGAGCAATATGCGGCGCGTGATTCCGGTCAGTTGGTACGTGCCGAAGAAGACGGCGAGGTGATTGCCGTTACCGGTGAGCACGTCGTGGTGCGCACCGACGAAGGTGAGGTACGGGAATACCAACTGCGCCGCTACCGCCGTTCCAACCAGAGCACATGCATCGACCAGCGCCCGGTGGTGGTCAAGGGTCAGCAGGTGAAGAAGGGCGATGTGCTGGCCGATTCCTCGGCGACCCAGGACGGCGTGCTCGCCCTCGGTCAGAACGCCGTGGTGGCTTTCCTCTCGTGGGAAGGCGGCAACTTCGAGGACGCGGTGCTGATTTCCGAGCGCCTGGTACAGGACGATTACTTCTCCTCGATTCACATCGAAAAATACGAAACCGAGGCCCGCGACACCCGCCTGGGGCCGGAAGAAATCACCCGCGACATCCCCAACGTGGGCGAAGATGCCATCCGCGACCTGGACGAAGACGGCATCGTTCGCATTGGCGCCCAAGTGGGGCCTGGCGATATTCTGGTGGGCAAGGTGACGCCCAAGGGTGAGAAGGAACTTACCCCTGAAGAGCGCCTGCTGCGGGCGATTTTCGGCGAAAAGTCGCGTGACGTGAAAGACACTTCCCTGCGGATGCCCCACGGCGAGCGCGGTACGGTCATCGACGTCAAGGTGTTCACCCGCGACGACAACCACGACCTGCCCGCAGGTGTGGAAAAGATGGTGCGCATTTCGGTGGCGCAGCGCCGCAAACTGACCACCGGTGACAAAATTGCAGGCCGCCACGGCAACAAGGGCGTGATTTCCAAGGTCGTGCCTGTGGAAGACATGCCCTTCCTTGAGGACGGCACGCCGGTGGACATTATCCTCAACCCGTTGGGCGTGCCCGGCCGCATGAACATCGGCCAGGTGCTGGAAGTGCACCTCGGCTGGGCGGCGAGGCAGTTGGGTTTCCGGGCGGTGGTGCCCGTGTTCGATAGCGCCACCGAAGCCGAGGTGGAAGCCGAACTGGTGCGCGCCTGGATGATTGACCATGCCTGGAAGCAGATTTCCGAGCGCGCCTGGGCGTGGGTGAAAGAGGAAGGCATTGAAGACCTCCGCAGCGACGCTGAGGCGCGGGCGCTTTATCTGGAAACGTGGCTGGGCGAAAAAGGCTACGATGTGTATCGCCTGGCAGATGACGAGGTGTATGCCCGCCGCTCGGTGCTGCGCGAATGGCTGCGCGAGAAAGGCTATGACCCCGATGCCATGCTGGCTTTCGAGGATATGCCGAGTGCGGTGAGCGAGCGCCCTGCCCGCGATGCTCGCGCGGTGGAAACCGGCCTGCGCCTGTGGATGGAAAGCCTGGGCTACGATGTAGCCGACTTGCCTTCCGAGGGCGTGCGCGCTCGCGCCGAGCAGGTTTCCCTTGAAACCGGCCAGCCCATGCCCACCTTGGGTAAGCAGATCCTGCGCGATGGTCTCACCGGCGACTCCTACGACCGCCCGGTGACCGTGGGCGTGATGACCATCCTCAAACTGCACCACCTGGTCGAAGACAAGGTACACGCCCGCTCCACCGGCCCCTACAGCCTGGTGACCCAGCAGCCGCTGGGCGGCAAGGCGCAGTTCGGCGGCCAGCGCTTCGGCGAAATGGAAGTCTGGGCGCTGGAAGCCTACGGCGCGGCTTACACCCTGCAGGAAATGCTCACCGTGAAGTCCGACGACGTGCAGGGGCGCGTGAAGACCTACGAAGCCATTGTGAAGGGCGAGCCCATCGAAGAGCCAGGGCTGCCGGCTTCCTTCAAGGTGCTGGTGAAAGAACTCCAGAGTCTGGGGCTGGCGGTGGAAGCCATCACGCCGGAGGGTGTGGAGAAGTTTGGCAAGGAAAGCAGCAAACCCAAAGTGCCCAAGGTCAAGGTCGGCCTGCTGGGCCTGGGCGAAGACTTATAGCAAAAAGGCGGTGTTTTTGCCGCCGGGGAAGGCTACCTTTCGGCACGTTCTTGACGCGCGTTTTGCCGCATGGTACAATCCTGTCTTGCTGCGTCAAGGTTCTTTGTGTCTTTTTCGCGCTCCGAGTGGGCGCTTCGTGGAGGCCATCGCCAGATGATGGCCTTCGTTTACGCAAGTCGAGCATCAGCAACATTGTTTTTGGGAGGCAGAAGTGCCAACGATTAACCAGTTAGTACGCAAAGGCCGCAAGCCGAAGAAGAGCAAGAGCAAAGCGCCTGCTCTGCAATACATCTACAACTCCATGAAGCAGCGCCGTCTGCGCGTGCCTGGTGGCGCGCCTCAAAAGCGCGGTGTGTGCACCGTTGTGCGCACCATGACCCCCAAGAAGCCGAACTCGGCTTTGCGGAAGATCGCCCGTGTGCGCCTGACCAACGGCATTGAGGTTACCGCCTACATTCCCGGCGAAGGCCACAGCCTGCAAGAGCACTCCGTGGTGCTGGTGCGCGGTGGCCGTGTGAAAGACCTTCCGGGCGTGCGCTACCACATCGTGCGCGGCACGTTGGATGCCACCGGTGTGGAAGGCCGCCGTCGAGCCCGCTCCAAATACGGTGCTCGCAAACCCAAAGAGTAGCAACCCCATTTCATTACCAGCCGGCGCTGTCGCGCCGGTGAGTGGTGCTGGAGAGAGTTATGCCACGACGATACCGACCTGAGCGGCGGATTGTTCCGCCCGACCCCAAATATGGCAGCGTGAAGGTGCAGTCTTTCGTCAATCGCGTGATGCGCGGCGGGAAGAAGAGTGTGGCTGCACGTCAGGTGTACGACGCCTTCGACATTATCGAAGAAAAGACCGGCAAGCCCGGCCTGGAAGTCTTCGAACAGGCGTTGAAGAACGCTTCCCCGATTATGGAAGTGCGCCCCCGTCGCGTGGGCGGCGCAACCTATCAGGTGCCCATGGAAGTGCCCCCGCGCCGCCAGTTCGCGCTGGCTTGTCGCTGGATCTTGGCCGCTGCCCGTGCGCGTTCCGGGAAATCTTTCGCCGAAAAGTTGGCCGCCGAATTGATGGACGCCGCCAACAACCAGGGTTCCGCCGTGCGCAAGCGCGAGGAAACCCACCGCATGGCCGAGGCCAACCGCGCCTTCTCGCACTTCCGGGTGTAAACCCCGCAGTGTGAGTGGTCCGGTGCAGCAGGTGTGATATGCCACGTCAGTACCCCTTAGAGAAATACCGCAATATCGGGATTATTGCCCACATCGACGCCGGTAAGACGACCACGACCGAGCGTATCTTGTTCTACACCGGTAAAACCTACCGGCTTGGCTCGGTTGATGAAGGTAATACCGTTACCGACTGGATGGAACAGGAGCGCGAGCGTGGCATTACGATTGTCTCGGCTGCGGTGAGTGCCGAATGGAAAGGGTATCAGATTAACATCATTGATACCCCCGGCCACATTGACTTTACCGCCGAAGTGCAGCGCTCGCTGCGCGTGCTCGACGGCGGCATTGTGGTCTTCGATGCCGTGCAGGGCGTGGAGCCGCAGAGCGAAACGGTCTGGCGTCAGGCCGACCGCTATGGTGTGCCCCGCATTTGCTTTGTGAACAAAATGGACCGCGTGGGCGCTTCTTATGAGCGTTCCATTGAAAGCATCCGCGAGCGGCTGGGTGCGAACCCGGTTGCTGTGCAGGTGCCCATTGGGGCGGAATCCGAGTTCCGCGGCGCGGTGGATTTGTTCACCGAAAAGGCGATTGTTTGGGAAGATGACCTGGGCAAAGCGCCCAAGGTGATGGATGTGCCGCCCGAACTGCGCGACGATGTGGAAGCCGCCCGCGAGCGTATGGTGGAGCAGATTGCCGAAACCGACGATGACCTCACCATGAAGTACCTCGAAGGTGAGGATATCTCGGTCGAGGAATTGAAGGCTGCGCTGCGCAGTGCAGTCATTCGCGGCGATTTGACCCCGGTTTACTGCGGCAGTTCCCTCAAGAACAAGGGCGTGCAGCCCCTGCTGGACGCCGTGGTGGATTTCCTGCCCTCGCCGCTGGACATTGCCGAAGTGCGCGGCATCAACCCCAACACCGATGAAGAAGTCACCCGCCCGCCCAGCGACGATGCGCCGCTGAGCGCGTTAGTGTTCAAGATTGTCACCGACCCTTATGTGGGGCGGCTGGCTTATTTCCGCGTCTATTCAGGCAAGATTACCCAGGGAGCGCAGGTTTACAACGCCACGCGCCGCAAGCGCGAGCGCATTGGCCGTCTGCTGCGCATGTATGCCGACCGTCGCGAAGATGTTACCGAGGTGATGGCGGGCGACATTGGCGCAGTGCTGGGCTTGAAGAACTCCTTCACCGGCGATACCCTGTGCGATATGTCCAACCCCATTGTGCTGGAAAGCATCTCGTTCCCCGAGCCGGTGATTTCCATTGCTATTGAGCCGAAGAGCACCGCCGACCAGGATAAACTTTCCCAGGCGCTGCACAAACTCTCTGAAGAAGACCCTACCTTCCGTGTCCGCACCGACGAACAGACCGGCCAGACCATTGTGTCGGGTATGGGCGAGTTGCACCTTGAAATTCTGGTTGACCGCCTGAAACGGGAATTCAACGTCAAGGCCAACGTTGGTCGCCCGCGGGTGGCTTATCGCGAGTCCATTACCCGCGAAGTGCCCAAGGTGGAAGGCCGCTTTGTGAAGCAAACCGGCGGGCGCGGCCAGTACGGCCATGTCATTATTTCGATGGAACCCGCCAAGCCCGGCGAAGGCATTGTGTTCGAAGACGCCATCGTGGGCGGTGTGATTCCCAGGGATTACATCCCTGCCGTTGAGAAGGGCATTCGGGAAGCCGCCGAAGCGGGCGTGCTTGCTGGTTACCCCGTAACCGACGTGAAAGTGCGCCTCTACGATGGCTCGTACCACGAGGTGGACTCCAGCGAAATGGCCTTCAAGGTGGCCGCAACCATGGCCTTCCGGGAAGGCGTCAAGCGCGGCAAGCCGGTGCTGCTGGAGCCGGTGATGCGGGTGGAAGTGACCGTGCCCGAAGAGTATATCGGCGACGTCATGGGGCAACTGTCCTCGCGGCGTGGTGAAATTCAGGGCATGGAACAGCGCCCCGGCAATACCCGCGCCGTGCGGGCAATGGTGCCCCTGGCCGAAATGTTTGGCTATGCCACCCAGTTGCGCTCGGCAACCCAGGGGCGTGGCGCTTTCACCATGGAATTCGACCACTACGCTCAGGTTCCCGAGAGCGTGGCAAAGGCAATTGTCGCGGGCGAAACCGTTTGACCCGCGTCCGTTCTACCCTGAAACTCAACCCAAACGCAATTTTCTTGTCTCGAAGAAGGAGAGAAACCGATGGCGAAGCAGAAATACGAACGCACGAAACCGCACCTGAACGTGGGCACGATGGGGCACATCGACCACGGGAAAACCACGCTGACCGCCGCGATTACGAAATACTGTG
>JALVOR010000334.1 GCA_027026295.1 Anaerolineales bacterium
ATTTCGTAGGCCGGGGCACCGAAGACGACCCCATGCCCGGAGACCAGAAGGACATTCGCCTGGTGCTTACCGTCAAACCCCTCGCGCCGCAAATGCAAGTACACCTCCCCCGCGCCGGGTACTACCAGGGCGACGGACAACACTGCCCGGAAGCGCAAAACTTTGCCCTGCCGCTCCAAAATTCCAGCAGCCCGCCCCGCACCGCTATTTGTTGGAACGTGCCTTCCCATCCGGCAGCCGGGGCAGGCCCCTTGGCCGGTAACGTCTTCGGCATGGACGAACTGGCCTCCGACTTTCCCCTCTTCGACGGCTGGGCCAGGGTGCCCTACATGGCCGGATGGCAGGCCACTTACGAGGAGTGGGACGTCGTAGAACGGAATTGCGAACTCGGCCCGGCTCGTTGGGACGAAGATGGCCACCCGGTCTACGAGTGCAAGACGCCGGGGAGCACCTGGAAGAACGGCCATTGGGTCAACATTTACGACTGGAAGCGGCATAGCGAAGGCGGCGTCATCGACCCCGCCGTGGTGGAGGATTTCCCCCAGGGCCTGCTGGCCGACCTGAACGGCGACGGCCGGCCAGACGGCTTCTGGTCGTACAACGTCCGCATTCGCCGCATGGACGAAGCCTGGAACGTCCACAACCCGGTATATCACCGGGAATGGCCATGCCGTCCTCACGTGTATTTCGCCGTCCGGGAAGGCCAGACGCAGAGTATTTATTTCCCCAACGCGTCTCCGTGAGAGCGCCCTTCGCGGCCCTCTCACGGGGGCGGGTTTTGGCCTGCGCCCGGTCTTCCCTCCGAACGCCCCGGTCGCTCAGGCCGGGGCGTTCCCCAAAAAACACGATGCTTTTCTCCGTTTTTCTCGTTCTCCTGGCCGCGTGGACGGCCTATGTGTCCTGGGTGGACTGGCATACCCGCCGCGTGCCCTTTGGCCCGTTGGGGCTGGCCGTCTTCATCGTCACGGCGGTCTATGCTGTACCCAGCCTTGTTCTGCACCTTCGCTTCAGGCCGGGAGCATGGTTCCCCTATGCCCTGCTGTTCCTCATCGTGCTCGTGGGCTGGCGCTTGGGCGCGGTTGGCGATGGCGACGTCAGGCTGTGGGCGGTGTGGTGGCTGTGGACGCCTCCGGCGCTGGCGTGGCAGGGCGCAATGGTCACTTCCGCCATATGGTTGGGCGGCAGCCTGTTTCGGCTGCTGGTGCTCCGGTGGCCGACCGGCCAGAAGCACCCCGCGGCCTGGGAGGTCGCCTTTTACGGCCTCTGGCTGACCGGCGCCGTGATAACAGGAGCCGTGGTGTGAGTACCTTGCTCTTTCGCACGATAGCCAGCAACCCGCGCAATCATCCCATCAGCCTGGGGCTGCTGTACGCCTGGTGCCCCGCGGCAGCCTACTGGTGGCGGGTAGGGGTGGAAGTGGAACCGCCTTTCGACCCGGTGTGGCAGGCGGTGGAAGACTATACCGCCCAACCGCCGCGCACCTTGCGGCAGTACCTGGAAGACCGAGGCCTGGCCAACTTGTTGGACGACGCCCGCCGATACATCGAACAGGTCACGGCCGCACGGCAGCGTCTGCCGCACGTCCGGGCGCCGGAATTGCTCCCCACCTTCCCCGGCGGCAAACTGCCGCTGCGCAAGCGTTTCGGCATTCGAGAAGCCCTGGAAGACATCGGCGGAGCGGAAGGCTTTTTCGCCTACGTCCGCACCTGGGCGTTTCTAATTCCCGATTGGCTTGCCGCAATTCCGTTTGAGGGCATTCGCCTGAAAACTTCCTATGTGCGCGTCCGCTTCGGCGGTTTGCGCGCCCCGTACCGCCTTCCTGTGTGGGAATTTGTGCTCACGTCTGGTAATGGCGGCAATGCAACGCCTGTGGTGTTAGGCGTGCCGCCCAACAATTTTGCCGCGCTGGCCTCGCTTTATCTGATGGCGCAGTCGGAAGGCGAACACGCGTGGAAACACGCCCCGCAGGTGTGGCAGTTGTTTTTGAACGGGACGGCATCCCCCGTTGACCCAATGACGCCAGCAGAGGACGCGGGGCAAGCAATGCTTGCCTTGGCCGCACGTGCTCAACATGATGAGCATCCTTTGCCGTGGGCGTCATTGGTAAGCCCGGCGCAGTGTGAGCATTGCGTGTTTCGCTCTATGTGCTTTGATGAGCGTGCCCGCGCTTGGACGCCTCAGGCGTCCGCGTTTTTGAAAGCGGAGGCGGTGGTATGACGCGCAAAATCCTCTATTTGTTGGTATTGGTTGTTGCTTTTTTGGCTTTGCTCGGAAGTCAGGCATCCGTGGTGTACGCGGATGCTCCCACACCCACTCCCACGCCTACCTCTACACCCACTTCCCAAACCTTTGCCGGAAAAGTAGTTGGCGTGTTCAAGTCCGGGGCAAGGGTAGTGTTCAACCCTACCGGCTCAATCAAGGATTTAGCCTCTGATTTGTTGAAGGGTGTGTTCAAAGATATTGACAACACCCTTGAACAAACCCTGAACGACGTCCTCAGTTGGGTATGGAAGTTGATGATGAGCACACCGGCAGGGGGGATTTACAGCACCACCGCCAAACCGTTTACTGCCGTGGGCGTTATCCTGTTTGTGCCCATGGCTATATTGAGGCTAATTTGGCACCAAAAGCGCCTTTTGGTGGGCGAAAACGATTCGCTTGTGCAAGCTGCTTTTGATGTTGTAAGCGCCGCGGTGGTGATTATCGGCGTAGGTCCCTTTGTGGACTGGACGGCGCAAAAAACTTACGTGCTTGTGGGCGTCATTATGGGGAAAATAGGGGTACACGGCTTGCTCCCTCAGGGGCAGAGCATAGTGCAGTTGTTAGGGGCGATGGGAAGCGAGACGATAGGGGTGTTGCTCTTTGGGGGCGCATTGCTTTTCGGGGCGATACTTGCATTCCTTGCTTTTGGCATCGCGTTTCTTGCCGTGCATGGCGTTTTTTACATTTTGGTCGCGCTGGGCCCAATTGTGTTCACCTTGGGCGTGTTGCCCCCGTTTGGCTGGATGAAACGCTTGTGGTGGATGGCGTTTGGCGCAACCATATTGACCCCTTTTGTGGGCACAGCGGCGTTAGG
>JALVOR010000335.1 GCA_027026295.1 Anaerolineales bacterium
ACCGTCAGGTACGCCAACGAAGTCGAACACCGCGTGCACCCGCTCTAAAGCCTCTTCTTGCGAGATGCCCTTTTCATGAAGCAAGAGGGGCTCCAGCACTTGATCTTTGAGTTTGAGCACCGGGTTGAGGGCGTTCATCGCGGCTTGCGGCACCTGGGAAATTTTGACCCAGCGCACTTGTTGGCGGTAGGTTTCGTCGTCCATGCTCATGGTTTCTACGCCGTCGATGAACACCTTGCCAGTGTAACGGTCGACATTGCGGGGGAGCAAACGGGTCAGCGCCCGCCCCATGGAGGTCTTACCACAGCCCGACTCGCCAATGACCACCACGGCGCGGTTTTTCTTCAACGAAAAACTGACATGGTCAACAGCCTGCACAACGCCGTGCGTGAGCCGGAAATACAACACCAAGTCTTCGGCGATCAGGGCATAGTCGTCTTTCATCTCCGCAGAGGGAACCATCATCTGCTTCTCCTTATTATTCCTGCCGCAACCGCGGGTTGAAAATACGATCCAAAGCAAAGCCTAACAGCGCGAAGCCCAAACCGGTGACCATCAGCAGCACCGAAGGCTCTAAAATCCAGTAATAGTAGCCTTTGTAAAGGGCAGCGTTGGCCTGCGCGTCCTGGATGATTTTGCCCCAGGTGGGCAGCACAGGGTCGCCAATGCCCAACACGGCCAGTGAGGCTTCCAGGAACACGAAACTGGGGATAGCGCTGATGAACCCGGGAATCAGCATCGGCAAAATCCGCGGGATGAGGTACAAGAAAATGATCCGTTTGTTGCTGGCGCCGTAAGCCTGGGCGGCCTCGATGTAAGGCGATGCCCGCAATTGCAAGAACATGGCGCGGTAAGACTTAATGCCGCTCCCAAAAATGCTCAAGGCTATCGTGACGAGCATGATTGTCCATAGGCTGCGCGAAACGAAGATGCCGATCATGATGAGGATGGGCAGGAACGGCAGCACCATGTTGATTTCGGTGAGGCGCTGGATGAAATCGTCTACCACACCGCCGTACCACACGCCGATGGCAGCGATGATCATGGTCGCCAAGCCAATCACCAAGGCCGAAATCAGGCCAAAGGCCATGGCTACCGGCGTGCCCCACAAGATGCCCACCTTCAGGTCGCGGCGCAAGTGGTCGGTGCCGGCAATGCCATAGACCTTACCATAGGCGACCAATTCGGCATCGGCATCATCGTTGGGCCCAAACGTGGTAATGGTGAAATGCGCCCGATAAGTCCCTTTCAACGGTTTGGCGTGCTCCACGGGCGCTTCACGATCCTCGGGCAGCGTGGCAGGGTCGACGAACAAACCGATTTCTGCGGGCAATTCTCGCTTGAGCAGCCGTTTCAGCCGCCGCGCCAGGGTTTTGTCTTGGGTAAAACGGAAACTGTAACCGGCATTGACGGCGAAGTTTCCCAGACGCACTTCACGCCCATCGGGCATGTACCATTTTCCCGTCACAAAAGGCTTCTTGTCCTCATATGTCGGGTAAAAATACATCACCACATCGCTGGGGAATTCGTCAGCGTCGAATCTAAATGTAAAGTCCAGGTCGATTTGTTTGCCCGACCCCAGCGGTTTCTCCGTCCGCACGACAGAAGCGCTCTCGACACGAGAATCAATATCGATGGACTCGGGTAATTTCTTGGTTCGGAAGTAATTGACCCACGCCGGCGGTGCGTTTTTGGGGTTTTTGTACCAGATCTCGCTGCTCCCGCGCCACATCACAATCGCTCGGCTATACGGGATGGCCACCACGGCATAAATCGACAGCCCAACCAGCCCCAAAATAATCAACACGCCCACCACCGCGGAAGGGTAGTATTTCAACTCACGGAAAAAGGATTTCAAGAATCCCATGCTTCACCTCTCCGACTAACCCTGCTGGGATGAGCCTACACGCACCCTCGGGTCCAGGATGGCATAGATGATATCCAACAAGAAGACCGAAATCGCCAGCAAGTAAGCGTAAATGATCGTATTGCCGACAATGACGGGCACGTCTTTCATGCCGATGGCCTGATAATACAACCGTCCGTTGCCCGGCCAGTTGAACACCGTTTCGAAGATGATTGCACCCATCCACAGCGTAATCACGCTCAGCAAAAAGCCGGTCACGATGGTCGGCATGGTGGGGCGCAAAATATAGCGGCGTTCCAGCATTCGGTCGGGGAGCCCCTTCGCGCGTGCCAGATCCACGTAGTCTTCACTGGAATAGATCAGGAAGAAGGTGCGGTTGCCGTAGACCCCAATGAAATGCGAACTCAGCAACATGGCTGCCAGCGGCAATACCATGTGCTTGGCCACGTTCAAGATATAGGCCAAAGTTTCGGCAGGCTTGGGGGCATCGACCATGCCGCCGAAGGGCAACCACCCCAACCAGGCGGCAAACACCAAAATGAGGAAAATGCCATAGAACCATGCCGGCGCGGCCGAGAGCGGTGCCAGGGCAATATAAATTTTATCCAGCACGCTGCCATATTGTCGCGACAAGGCCAAACCAATGAACAGGTTGAGGAAGAATATCAGGAAAAATGACGTCCCCATCAAAAGCAGTGTTGGTGGCAACCGTTCCAAGATAATTGCCCGCACCTGGCGAGAGCCGGCATCACTGACCATGAACTGCGCTCGCCCCAAGTTGAGGGTCATCGCGTCGCGCAAGAAATAGATGCTGCGCAGCAGGAACGGCTTATCTAGCCCCAGCCGCTTTTCTTCCAGCCGTATTTTTTCCTCGATCATTTCTTTCTTTTGCTCAATCGGCACGTCACGCAAAGTGGGGTCGCGCATGATTTTCATGCCAATTTCTTCGCGCAACTGGCTCTTGCGCAACTTGTCTACATAGCCCCCCATGTTCGCCACCAAAATGGTGATGTAAACACCAATGACGGTTGTAATGAAAAGCAACACAACCTTCAGCGTAAGGTAACGTGCAAAGCGCTTTGCACTGCCCATAAAATGTCTCCTTCGCAGCAGGAAACCACCTTTTTCTTTCAGGGATGTGTTGTCCACCCCCACCAGCCAGGTTCATCGAAACATTCAAATACGTGCGTTATAAAGTGCCAAC
>JALVOR010000336.1 GCA_027026295.1 Anaerolineales bacterium
TACTTGCGGCGTTCGTTGACATCCATGGGTTCCTCGGGTGACATGGCTTCCTCCAGTAACATTTTCTTTTGAAGGAACCATACCACCTCGGTAACATTTTAGATGATAGAACGCGGCATGAGAATTTGGTAGTTTCTCACGGTATAATGATGAGGCCGCGTTGCCAGTCCTTCTCTTGACACCTGCGGGAGAGCAACCCATGTCCAAAAAAGAACTTCTGGTTGGTGCCGCCCTTTGGTTTGTGCTTTTAGTGTTGCTGCTGTGCTATGTAGCCGACATTGCGAAATGGGTTGAGCAGAGCGCCGTCGCTTACGCTGTGCCAGAGACGGCCAGGGTGGCGTTGGGATGGGCTCTGACCGGCTCGACGGGGCTTCTCCTTGTTGTCGCCATTGTGCTGGTGTGGCGGGCGAAGGGGCGCGGCGCGCAAATGCTGTCGAAGTTGACCTTGCGCGCAGCCATTCCCGGCGCGTGGCTGCTTGCTTTGCTGCCCGTGGGCGCTGGCATTTCCCTCATGGTTATTACGGGCATGGTGAACTGGGGCATGTGGCTCGCGTGTTTGAGCGTGGCTACAATGTTCGTGCTCTTTTTCCTGGCTTTGAAGCAGCACCGGGCAGAGTAACGCCTCTTGCAACCTGTTTCCTGCTTCCTGCTTACCTTAGAGCCTATCCGAAAATTCTTTGCAGACGTGTCGCTGCGAGGCGGGCTGAGCAATGACGGAGCCCGCCGAAGCAGTCTCCCGACCGACAAAAAAGGGATTGCTTCGCCTCGGAGCCTGCGCCGAGCGCAGCGAGGGGGGCTCGCAATGACACCACCACGATATTTTTCGGATAGAGTCTTAGGTCAAAGGACAACCCATGACTTCTGAACGGAAATATCACTTCGACACCATTGACACTCCGTTGTGGGCGTTTGCGCCGCTCATCGACTGGGGCGACCCGGCATTGGATGACCACGGCGCAATGGGCTTCTCGCTGCTGCCGCGCGAAGTCGATGCGTTGACGCTGGAAAACGCCCGCACTTTTGTGGTTGCCCGTTTTCTTGGGCTAAGCCCCCTGGCACGTTTGCTGACGGGGAAATTGCTCATTGCCCCGCAGCGCACGGCAGAGCCGCCCGGTTTCACCACTACCCGTGACGAGGAACAGCGGCGAGTCGAAGTCGAAGTTCCTGCGGGCTTTTATAGCCTGCGCGGTGCAGAACAGCGTGAGGGAAAAGCGATGCTGGGGATTCGTTACACCCTTTCGCTGGAATCGCCGATGATATTTTGGCAACTCAGCATCACCAACCACAACCGGCTGCCGCTGCGGGTGGAAAACGCGACCCTTTTCCGCGTGGGGCCGCCCCATGCCGTCAATCCCCGCCGCCGCACCGACTTCCACCCGGCACGTTTCCGCCTGTTCAAACTACGCCGTCCGCCCAAAGCCCACAGCGCCTACTATGACCTCACCGAACGTTTTGGCAGCCTGCGGATGCACGCCCTCGATGCTCCGCCGCTGGAAGTCGATGCTTCTCCCAATATGCTCTACGCCGCTACCACCCTGCCGCGGTTCGCACCCGAATATGCCGTGATGCTGCGAACCCAGGACCGGCAGCATGGCATGCTGTTAGCGGTGGAAAGGTCGGTCTACCCGGGCAGGTTTACCTTCGAGGCAAACACTGACCGCTTCTCGCCTGGCTTCACCCTGCGCTGGGTGCCTGCCTCTCTGGTCATTCCGCCACAGGAAAGCGTGACGCTGCCCAGGGTGGCGCTGTATTGGCTCGACATCGTGAAAGCAAGCCACAAAACACCCACCGGTTTCACAGATTAGCACAGATTGCCGCTGAGGACAAAAAACTGTGGAATCTGTGGCTCTTCCCGAGGTAACGCAATGACGACTTCTCGCAATCCCATGGAAAACTTTTTTACCCCCCGTGGCGTCGTGGTGGTGGGCGCTTCCACCGACCCCACCAAACTGGGGTACGGCGTGGCCCGCAACCTGCTGGAAGGCGGCTTCCCCGGCGCGGTGCATCTGGTCAATCCCAAGGGCGGCGAATTGCTGGGGCACCGCCTTTACCCCTCGGTGACGGATGTCCCCGACCCGGTGGATTTGGCTGTCATCCTGATTCCGGCGCCGGCGGTGCCGCCCACGCTGGAAGCCTGCGGGCGGCGCGGCATTCGGGCTGCGGTGGTGGCTTCCGGCGGCTTTCGGGAAACTGGCAGGCAGGGCGCCGAACTCGAAGCAGCGTGCGTGGAAATTGCCCGCAAGCACGATATACGTCTGATGGGGCCAAACTGCATCGGCCTGGTCGATACTCACCTGCCGCTGGATACCACCTTCCTGCCACCGCCGGGGCCGCCAGTGGGCAATGTGGCCTTCGTGACCCATTCCGGGGCCTTGGCCGCGGCGGTCATTGACTGGGCGCGTGGGCAGGCGTTTGGCTTTTCCCGCCTGGTAAGTTTGGGCAACCAGGCCGACGTCAACGAAACCGATATTTTGCCCGTGGTGGCGGAAGACCCCCATACCCACGCCATCGCCCTTTATCTGGAAAGCATCGCTGCCGGGCGACGCTTCGTGGCGACCGCGCAGGCGGTTTCCCGCAAAAAGCCGCTGATTGCTCTCAAGGTGGGGCGCACCGAAGCCGGGCAGCAGGCGGCGGCTTCCCATACCGGCGCGTTAGCCGGGCAGGAAGTGGCCTTCGACGCCGCTTTCCGGCGGGCGGGGGTGCTGCGCGCCGGCAGCGTGGCGCAGATGTTCCAGTGGGCGCATACCCTGGCTTCGGCGCCCTTGCCCCATAACGACCGGGTGCTGATTCTCACCAACGCGGGCGGGCCGGGGGTGACCGCTGCCGATGCCATCGCTTCTGAAGGGCTGCGCCTGGCGCGTCTTACGCCGCAAACAGTGGAGGGGTTGCGCACTTTTCTCCCCCCGGCAGCCAGCCTGCACAACCCGGTGGATATGCTGGCTTCGGCCTCACCGGAGCAGTATGCCCGCGCGCTGCAATTGGGACTGGAAGACCCGGGTGTGGACATGGTGATGGTGATTTTGCCCCCGCGCTGAACATGGGG
>JALVOR010000337.1 GCA_027026295.1 Anaerolineales bacterium
GAAGGAGTGGGGAAGAGGCTTTCCCCGCGCCGCGGGATGAGTTAAGGCGGAGTTGCGGGAGGCCTCGGGTTACTTGTCAAGCGTGTCGATGATTGCGAGGATTTTCTCGAAGCAGATGCGGCTGGCCTCCTCGCCGCCTGCGGAGAATGCCGCTCCGCCGGGGCGGTTGAGCAGTTCCTCGTCGAGTTCGGCGGAGGGCCGCCAGTGGGTTTCGAGACTGCATGCGCCTTCGTATCCCATGTCGATGAGGGCCTGGAACTGGCCGGGATAATCAATGTACCCGCCGTCGCCCACGGGGACACAGCGCGCTCCGCCCTCGGCTTCAGGGTCCTTGACGGCGTCCTTGATGTGGACGTGGATGATGTAAGGTTTCATGCGTTCGAAGGCGTCGGGGAAGGGGAGTTCGCCGTCAGCGGCGTAGACCTCGTTTGCCGGGTCCCAGATTGCGCGGACGCGATCACTGGCGAGGTCTTTGTAAAGTCGTTCGGCTTCGGCAGCGGCGGCTTTGAGCAGCGCGAGGCGGGCAAGCGGCAGGGCGCTTTCCAGCCGCGCCGCCAGGTTGTGCATGCCGGGGCGGCGGGGGCGGGGGGCTAAGGTTTTGATCAAATCGGTGCGGGTGACGATACCCGCAATGCTGCCGTTTTCGTCCACCACGGGAATTTGCCCCCAGCCGGTGTCGGTCATCAACTGCTGCAGGCGGTCGATGGGGTCGTCGGGGCGGATGGTAACCTCGCCGGCTTCCATCAGCCGCCCCACGGGCACGCGCAGGCCGTGGCTGAGAGCGCGGTCCACCGCGCGGCGGGTGAGCAGCCCCACCACGCGGCCTTTTTCCACCACCGGGTAGCCTTCGTAGCCAAAGGTGCGCATCAGGCGGTCGGCTTCTTCGACCGGCGTGTCGGGGGAAAGCACCTGCGGGCGGCGGGACATGATTTCGCCCACGGTGAGGGGCGGGCGAATATACCGGGGCAGCACTTCCCACAGTTCGGTACGGACGTCTTCCAGGGAACGGCCTTTCACCAAGGCAGCCGCGGCGCGACGATGCCCCCCACCACCGAAATGCGCCACGATGGCGGGCAGGTCAACCTGGTCGCCGGTGGCGCGGGCCACCAGTTGCACCCCGGCGGGCACGCTCACCAGCACAAAGAGGGCGTCGGTTTCCAGAGCGTCGCGCAGTTTGTGGGCCAAAGGGGCAATGTCATCGGTCAGTCCTTCCACCTGGGCATGGGCAACCGCCACCGTGGCGCCCTGCACCACCTGGACGTCGGCATTGGCAAGCAGGATGTCGTAAACCATGCGCTGGGGGGCAGTGAGGGGCGGGTTGAGGAACTCGCGGGCAATACCCAGCGAAGCGCCTTGTTCCAGCAGGAACGCGGCGGCGCGCACATCACGCACTGTGGTGCCCTCATAACTCAGGCTGCCGGTATCTTCGTAAATGCCCAAGAGCAGCAGGGTGGCTTGCAGTTGAGAAAGGCGGGGCAGGCGGTCTTGCAGGGCTTCCAGCAGCAGGGTGGTGGTTGCCCCCACGGGTTCGGTGTGCACCTGCCAGCGGGCGGGCAGGTCGGCGCGGCGGGGGTGATGGTCAATCACCCGCACGGGGGTGGTTGCGGTCAACCCCCGCACTGATGGCAGGGTTTGCGTGTCCACGAGGGTGACGGCTTCCAGCGGCTCGCGGGGCACATCGTGCCACAGCACGAAGGGCAAATCGGCGCCGTAGAGGGCGAGGAAACTGCGCACGTTGCGGTTGACGCGCACCGGCAGCGCGGCCAACGCCCGCTCGTCCAGCAAGCGGGCTGCCAGCAGGGAAGCCACGGCGTCGAAATCAGCCTGTTCGTGGGTGAGAATGAGGCGCATGGGAAACCTTCTTGAAAACGGTCGTGTTGTTATTTGTATTGTACCTTGTCATGCGCACATTTTTTGCGGCAAACGTATTTCCCCCTGCTGCAAAAAAGGCCTGACGGGGCTTTGACATCCGTCAGGCCTGGCTTCCATCATCACGTAACTGTTTAGATTATCCACGATGTGACCACAGGGGCACAGAGTAAATTTCTGTGTTTTCTGTGGCGCTTCTGTGCCTCCTGCGGTTTTCAACCTGCAGCATCTGTATCTACCGGAGCCGAACAGCCCCCATCAGCGGGCACGCTCCCGGCGGGTGAGGTAGGCTTTGGTGGCTTCGGCGGCCAGCGCCGGGATGACAAGCAGCGGCACCATCAGGCGCCATTGTTCCCAGCCCAACGGCACGGCGTTGAACACCGTGTTCAGCCCAGGGATGTAAATGGCGCCCAGCAGCAGCGCCGCCGAGGTCAGAAAGGCCCAGTTCATGTAGCGGTTGCTGAAGAAGCCGATTTTGTAAAGCGGGTAGCGTTCCGAGCGGGCAGTGAACGCCCGCAGCAGTTCGGAAAACGACAGCGTGGCAAATGCCATCGTCTCGGCAAACTCCGGGGCATCGGGATGCACGTGCAGGCCAACAGCATACGCCCCCAACGTCACCGCGGTAATGGCAACCGTCTGTATCACAATGCCCAGCCACATGGGTCTGTTGATAATCGGCTCTTCGGGCGGGCGAGGAGGGCGATCCATCGTATCGGGGTCGCCCTTTTCCATGCCCAACGCCAGCGCGGGCGCGCCGTCGGTAATCAGGTTGAGCCACAACAGTTGAATGGCCGTCAGGGGGGAAGGCAGCCCGGCGAGGGTAGCGAGGAAAATGGTGGCAATCTCGGCCAGGTTGCAGGAAAGCAGGTAATAGACGAACTTGCGGATGTTGCTGTAAATGATGCGCCCCTGCTCGATGGCGGCCACGATGCTGGCGTAGTTGTCGTCGGTGAGCACCATGTCGGCGGTTTCCTTGACCACATCGGTGCCGGTAATGCCCATGGCAATGCCGATGTCGGCTTTCTTGATGGCGGGGGCATCGTTCACGCCGTCGCCCGTCATTGCCACCACTTCGTTGTTGGCCTGCAGCGCCTCAACCAGCCGCAGTTTGTGTTCCGGCGACACGCGGGCGAAAACGTCGGCTTCCTCGACCACCTTCGTCCAACCC
>JALVOR010000338.1 GCA_027026295.1 Anaerolineales bacterium
CGTGGTCAGATCGTCGCTTCTCCCCCCTCTTCCCATCTGATACAATATACTCGCCATGCCCTCACAGTCCCCGCCCGAAGATTACGCCTCCCGCCGCTACCTCGCTGCGGGCGAAGCCGCCCGCCTGCTCGGCATCAGCGTGGAGGAACTGCACGCCTTGGCGCGCCGCGGCGAAGTACCTGTTTATCGCGCTACGAGCGGGCAATATCGCTTCGAGCAAGAGGCTTTGCAGGCACTGGTGCAGGCAGGCCGCTTTCCCGGCGCAGCCAGCGACGCCCCGCCACCTTCCCAGGCATGGGAAATCGCCTGCGGCAGCACCACCCAGCGCATCTTCGCCGCCGACGCCCGCAACATGCACCACCTGCCCGATAACAGCGTGCACCTCATGGTCACATCGCCGCCCTATTTCGACGCCAAAATGTACACGCCGCGCCCCCTCCCCGCCGATTTGGGCAACATTCACGATTTGAACATATGGCTATACGAAATCCGTAAGGTGTGGGCAGAGGTTTTTCGGGTGTTGCAACCGGGGCGCAAAGCCTTCATCAACATCATGAACCTGCCCATCCGCCAAAACGGCACCTTCCGCAGCCTGAACCTGGTGGGCAAGACCATTGACCTGTGCGAAGCCATCGGCTTTGTCTTCAAACGCGAAATCGTGTGGCAGAAGACCAACTCGGTGCGCGCCCACTTCGGCACGTACCCTTACCCGGGCGGCATCCTGCTCAACTACGCCCACGAGTTCATCCTGGAATTCGAGAAACCCGCCCCCAAGGGCTACCGCAAATACGCCCACCTCACCGCCGAGCAGCGCGAAGCCTCGAAACTGAGCAAGGCATTCTGGCTCGCCATCAAGAAATCCGATGTCTGGCTGCTGAAGCCCGAAAAAAGCGGCAGCGGACGCAGCCACGTCGCGCCTTTCCCCTACGAACTGCCCGCCCGCCTCATCCGCGCCTACAGTTTCGTGGGCGAAACCGTGCTCGATCCCTTCCTCGGCAGCGGCACCACCCTGCAGGCTGCCTGCGATTTGGAACGCCACGGCGCGGGCTATGAACTCGTGCCCGAAATGGCAGCGCAGGCAGCGGAAACGATAAAATTAGTCAAGTAGTCAGGCAGTGGTTTTCCCCGCCCAGGCCAATCAGTTACCGCTATCCGCGACATCCGCAGCCTATTTTCAACCGGAGGCACACCCTCATGTCCCAATCCCCCCTTCTGACCCCGCCTGTCAGCGTCATCATCGGCGCATCATCGGGCATTGGCGCAGCCTTGGCGCGCCGCCTCGCCCGCGACGGCCACCGCCTCGCGCTGCTTTCCCGCAACACCGAGGCCCTGCAAGCCCTCGCCGCCGAAATCGCCCCCACCGACCACGACGCCGTGCACGTTTACCCCCACGACGTCACCGATTACGACGCCATCCCCGGCCTCTTCCAGCGCATCCTCGCCGACATGGAGCGTATCGACGTCGTGGTTTACGCCGCGGGCGTGCTCAACCCCTCACCCAAAGATACCTACGACTTCGCCAAAGACCGCCCCATCCTGGAAGTCAACCTGCTGGGCGCCGTGGCGTGGCTGGGGCAGGCTGCCGCCTATTTCCAGGCACAGGGCGAGGGCCACATCGTGGGGATTTCCTCGATTGCAGGCGACCGCGGCCGGGTGAAGAACCCCACGTATCAGGCCAGCAAAGCCGGGATGACCAGTTACCTCGAAAGCCTGCGCAACCGCCTCACCTCCCGCGGCGTGCATGTCCTTACCGTGAAGCCAGGCTTTGTGGACACCCCCATGCTGCAAAGCGCCGGCGGCAAGACGTTCTGGGTGATTTCCCCCGAGCAGGCCGCCAACGACATCGCCAAAGCCATCCGCAAGGGCAAGCAAGTCATCTATACCCCTGCCCGCTGGCGCTGGGTGATGCTCACCATCCAGCACATTCCCTCCTTCATCTTCCGCAAATTGAAGATTTGAGGCAACGGTTCATCCTTGGGAAGACGGCCCGCGAATGCACGCGGATAATCACGGATAAGCGCGGATTTCAGGTCGCCAAGGGCGTCAAGGGAGCAAACATCCTATCCCCACAAAGCCCTCCTACAAAGTGCACTTCTGTGTTTTCTGCGTCTTCTCTGTGCCTTCTGTGTTCTTCCCAGCCTCTGCACGACCTTCTCTCTCTCCACATTTCAAAAACAAAGCACAAGGCTAAACCATGATTCCCCGCAAACTCACCCTTTCCGGCTTCCTTTCCTATCGCAACACCGCCGAAGTCGATTTCACCTCCTTCAAATTGGCCTGCATCAGCGGGGCTAACGGCGCGGGCAAATCCAGCCTGCTGGATGCCATCACATGGGCGCTTTTCGGCCAGGCACGCCAGCGCGGCGACGCAATCATCCACACCGCCGCTGACAAGGCTTCCGTCACCTTCGAGTTTGCCTACGAAGACAACACCTACCGCGTAGAGCGGGGGCGCGAGCGCAACAAAAACACCACGCTGGAATTCCAGATTCTGACCACCGCCGAAAACGGTGAAACCTCATGGAAGCCTCTGAGCGAAAGCAGCGTGCGCAAAACCCAGGAGCAAATCGAAAACACCCTGCGCATGGACTACGACACCTTCGTGCACGCGTCCTTCTTTTTGCAGGGGGAAGCCGACAAGTTTTCCCGCGAGCGGCCGGGCAAGCGCAAAGAAGTGCTGGCGCGCATGTTGGGGCTGCAAAAGTGGGAAGACTACCGCCAGCGCGCTGCCGAGCGCCGTCGCGGGGTGGAAACCGACATCGCCCACCTCGACGCCCGCATGGAAGAAATGCGCGCCGAGATCGAACATGAACCCGAACTCCAACTTCAGCAGCAGGAAATGGAAGCCGACATCGCCCGCCTGAAGCAAATGGCCGACCGGCAGGAAGCCCTGTTGCGGGAACAAACCCAGGCGCAGGCCGTGCTGCAACAGCAGCAAACTTTGGTGGACGAACTCGCCCGCCAACTCACCCGCCTCGAGGAACGCCTGACCGACCTCACCGCCCGCCTCGCTGAGCGCCAGAGCGAGCAA
>JALVOR010000339.1 GCA_027026295.1 Anaerolineales bacterium
GCTGAGCGCCACTGGCGTGAAGCGCAGTTCCATGTAGCGGACGTTATCGGCTGCGGCGTCGGCGACCACTTCGCTGGTCAGGCGCTGGATGATTTCGGGGGAGCGATAGAACAGCCGCAGCACGCGGAACTTGGCGAGGAAATTTTCGGCGGTAAAGGGTTCGTGGGTGCGCACCTGCACCAGAGTACGAAACGCTTCCACGGTGGGGGCGGGGAGGGTAAGTTGTTCGGTGCGCGCGATCTCGTAGAGGGTCTGCAAGCGTAGCGAGCCTTCCAAATGCCGGTGGAGTTCGGCTTTGGGCAGTTGGACGAGGGGCGTGCTGGTGGAATCCGGAGGGTGAGTGGTCATGATTTTCGCTTGCGGCGGCGTTTGCGTTTTTTGCCCGATTTGCTCGCCTGGCCTGCGCTGGCTTGTGCGGGCTGCCCGGTTTTGTCGTCCGGGGAAGACGGCGGGGCGGTCTGCTGCCGCACTTGCGGCACGGCGGGTGCGTTGCCGGCGCGGAACATGCGGTTGATGACGCCGGCGCGGATGTCGTGGAGCAGTTCCTGGAAAAGTTCGTGGGCTTTTCCTTTGTACTGCACCAGCGGGTCGCGCTGGGCGAAGGCTTCCAGCCCAATGGCAATGCGCAGGGCTTCGATTTTGGTGAGGTATTCGACCCATGCGCCCGAAATGACTTGCAAGAGCAGGACGCGATACTGCTCGGTGAGCGCCTGCCGTCCTAATTCAAATTGTAGCACTTCTTGCAGTTCTGCGGGGAAACTTCCCAGGGGTGTTTGGCGATATTGCTCGAAGGTTTCGTCGCCCAAGGCTTTGCGCAGGCCGCGCTGGGCGCGCTCGTCCAGTTGTTCGGGCGTGACTTCGCGCAGTTGCAGCAGGGCGGCTTCGCCTTGTGCCCATTGCAGGGCTTCGCGGGCGCCTTCGAGGTGTTCCAGCACGTCTTCGGTGAGGGCTTCCACGCTCTGGTTTTCGAGCAGTTGTGCGGCGCGGTAGATGTAGCGGAAGCGGGTGATGGCAACCTGCTTGCGGCGGTGGGTTTTGGCGTCGAATTCGGTGCGGCTGCCCTGCTGAATGGCGAGCATCAGGCCGATGACGCCATCGGTGGTCAGTTCGATGTGGCCGCCGCCGGAAGGCGCGCGGCTTGCCAGCCGATCGAGGTATTGGCGCAGGTCGCGCGTGACCTGCCCCTCGCTGCCGTCGCCGCCCAGCAGGCGGTGTTCCCGCTGGGTGAGCACACGTTCCACCGCGCCGTGGATGGCGTTGAGGATGTCTTTCCAGTTGTCTTCGTTGGCAAGGTCGTCGGGTTTCAGGTTCAGGCTGCCGACGGTGCGCTCAACGGTGAAAATCATCCGTTTGAGGGTGCGGTGCAGCAGGGTGTCCTCTATCAGGGCTTGCAGGTCGTCGTAGGCGGTGTCGGGGTCTTCTGCCCAGCGGCGCATGTCGGCGTTGTTCACCTTGAGGGGTACGCGCAGCACGCTTTCGATTTCCGCCCGCAGCGCCTGGGGCGAGCCTTGGGTTTCTGCCACGATGCCGTCGAAGTTGTCCATCAGCAGGTCCAGCGCCTCGGTGCGCTCGTCGAGGGCGGTCTGGTAGGCCTTGAGGAGGGCGTTCAGGCGGCGGTCGATGTAACGGCGGATGTGGTCGTGCTCGGCGCGCACGGCTTCGGCGGCCAGGTTTTGCAGGGCTTGCGCCGCGCCTTCCAGGCTGTGGAAGGCTTCTTCGGGCAGGGCGTCGAGCAGCAGTTGCAGGGCGTAAGAGGGGTAGTAGCCGCGCGGCAGGGAAAGGGTGGGCTGGACGTCTTCGAGGTAGGCGAGCAGCGCCCAGGGGCCTTCTTCCTGCGCCAGGGCTTCGGGCACGCGGCGCTCGATTTCCTGCCGCAGCAGTTCGGCGACGTCTTCGCTGAGGTCGTCTTTGGTGAAGATGCGGTCGCGCTGGCTGTAGATTTGGGCACGCTGCTGGTTGAGGACGTCGTCGTATTCTAAGGTGTGCTTCCGCTGGTCGAAGTTGAAGCCTTCGACGCGGGTCTGCGCCTGCTCGATGACCCGGTTGACGATGGGGTGTTCCAGGGGCACCATGTCGTCCATACGGAAGCGGCGCATGATGCCGTCCAGTTGGTCGCCGCCGAAGCGCCGCACCAGTTCGTCTTCCAGCGAGAGGAAGAAGCGCGAGGAGCCGGGGTCGCCCTGGCGGGCGGCGCGGCCCCGCAACTGGTTGTCGATGCGCCGCGATTCGTGCCGCTCGGAGCCGATGACATGCAGGCCGCCGAGTTCCCGCACGAGGTGCATTTGCTCGACATGTTCCAGGAAGTAGCGGATTTCGGCGTCGTAGATGCCGTATTGTTCGGGCTTGAGGCTTTTCAGCGCCTTGTACTGGGCGTCCACATCCATGTCGTAGGGGTCGGGGAACCCTGCCCGTTTGAGGATGCGCACCACCGCGCTGCGGATTTCTTCGGCCAGTTCGCCGCCCAGTTTGATGTCCACGCCACGGCCGGCCATGTTGGTGGCAATGGTCACCGCGCCAAAAGCGCCTGCCCCGGCGATAATCTGGCTTTCTTCGGCGTGCTTGCGAGCGTTCAGGACCTGGTGGGGCACGCCGGCGCGCAGTGCTTCCGCGAGGCGCTCGCGGTTGGTTTCCCAGCGGCTTTGCTCGCTGGGGGTGGGGTAGAGCAGGGGCTTCAGACGCTCCAGGTTTTCGGGTTTTTCGGGGTTGAGGGGCAGGTTGAGGTTGTGCTCGCGGATGAAATTCCGCAGGTCGCCGTCCTTGATTTGTTCCAAGGGGCGGTAAAGCGGCTTGAGGTCGTCGTGCATCATGCCCTCGGCGGTGCCGGTGGCTTCCAGGAAAGCATCGCGCAGCAACAGCACCTGCATCAGGCGGCGCACCATCTGGGCGTTCAGGCGGCGGGAAAGTTGCTCGGAGAGTTCCACCGAGGTGGTGCCCACCAGCAGCGGGCGCCCCTGGGTGTGGAAGCGCACGATTTCGCCCACCACGGCGCGAAATTTGGCTTCTTCGGTGCGGTAGATGACGTCGTGG
>JALVOR010000340.1 GCA_027026295.1 Anaerolineales bacterium
AATTCAGGCAGCGCTGGATTTGATTTTGCAGGGCACCACCAGCATTTTGATTGCTCACCGTCTTTCCACTGTGCGGGCTGCCGACCGCATCATCGTGCTGCAGCGCGGGAAAATCATCGAAGAAGGCAGCCACGAAACCTTGCTGGCAGCGGGTGGGCACTACGCCGCCCTTTACAATACCTATTTTCATCACCAAAGCCTGGAATACGTCGAGGCGGCAGGGCGGTTGATCGAACACGGATAAAATGGGTGAGTGTGGAAAAATGAAACGGTTAGCGTGGCTTGGCATAGCCTTGTGGGTGTTTTTGGCAGGCTGCACGTTCTCGGTGCAGCGGAAGGCCGCCGTGGGGGCGACGTTCGTGCCGCCTGTTGGGGGCGAGGGGGCGGCTGTTCGGCTCACGCCAACGCCCACCCCGCTGCCCGTACTGCCGGAAGTTGCAGTCCGCCCGACGGCAGTGGCGGACTGCACCAACAGCCTGCGCTTCGTTGCCGATGAAACCATTCCCGACAACACGGTGGTGCAGCCCGGCGAGGCGCTCGACAAGCGCTGGCGGGTGAAAAATGCGGGTACCTGCAACTGGGATGGCCGCTATCGCTTGCGGCATATTGCGGGCTGGGCGATGGGTGCACCTGAGGAAATGGCACTGTTTCCGGCACGGGCAGGCGCTGAAGTGGTCGTCCGCATTGTGTTCACCGCGCCTGATGCGCCGGGGAATTTCTTTTCTACCTGGCAAGCGGTTGACCCCCTGGGACGGCCTTTTGGCGACCCGATTTACATTCAAATCACCGTGGCGCGCCCAAAGCCAACAGCGACGCCGTGAGAGGCGTCGCTGCTTTTTTTGAAAGCACAAGGTAGAGACCACAGAAGAACTACGGAGGGCACAGAGAGAAATAAATTCTCCGTGCGCATCTGTGTTGCTCCGTGTTATCCGTGGTGTGTTTTTCAAATGCCGAGGCTAACTAACCGGCGGCGTTTTCCATTGCGGCTTGCAGGAAAGCCACGAAGAGCGGATGGGGGCGGTTGGGGCGCGAGAGGAACTCGGGGTGGAATTGCGTGCCTAACATGAAGGGGTGGTCGCGCAGTTCGGCAATTTCCACTAAACGTCCGTCGGGGGAAAGGCCAGAAAAGACCATCCCGGCTGCGCTGAGTGTTTCGCGGTAGGCGTTGTTGAATTCAAAGCGATGGCGGTGGCGTTCTTGCACTTCTTTTTGACCGTAAGCGGCTGCGGCCTGGGTGCCGGGCTGCACCACGCAGGGATACAGCCCTAAGCGCATGGTGCCGCCCATATCCACGATGCCGCGCTGGTCGGGCATCAGGTCGATCACGGGGTGAGGGGTGCTGGGGTCGAATTCGGTGGAGTTGGCGCTTTCGTCGCCCAAGGCGTAGCGGGCAAATTCTACCACCATCAGTTGCATGCCTAAGCAGAGGCCGAGATAGGGCGCTTTGTGTTCGCGAGCGTAGCGCGCGGCGAGGATTTTGCCCTCGATGCCGCGGTCGCCAAAGCCGCCGGGCACGAGCACACCGTTGGCGGCTTTCACGGCTTCCCAGCCGCGGTCTTTTTCCAGGTCAACGGAATGTACCCACGCGATGTCCACGTCCGCGCCCAGAGAGAGGGCGGCGTGGTGCAGGGCTTCCCGCACGCTGAGGTAGGCGTCGTGGAGTTCTACGTATTTGCCCACTAAGGCGATACGCACTTTGGGCTTGTCGGGGCGGCGGGCTTCGGAAACCATTTGCTGCCATGCTGTCCAGTCGGGCTGTTGGCGGGCTTCCAGCCCCAGGCGGTTGAGGACGTAATTGGGCATGCCGTTGTCTTCTACCAGCAGCGGAACCTCGTAAAGCACGTCGGTGGTGACCATCGGGATGACGGCCTGGGCTTCCACATCGCAGAACAGGGCGATTTTTTCGATGACGCTCTCGGGCACGGGGTAGTCGGAGCGGGCGACAATCATGTCGGGCTGGATGCCCAACGAGCGCAGTTCGCGCACCGAGTGTTGGGTGGGTTTGGTCTTCAGTTCGCCGGTGCTTTTGATGTAAGGAAGCCAGGTGACGTGGATGAAAAGGGAGTTTTCGCGCCCGATGTTGGCGCGCATTTGCCGCAGGGCTTCGATGAAAGGCAGGGATTCGATGTCGCCTACGGTGCCGCCGACTTCCACGATGATGATTTCGGCATCTGTGGTTTGCGCCACCTGCCCGATGCGGCGTTTGATTTCGTTGGTGATGTGGGGAATCACCTGAATGGTGCCGCCGAGGTAGTCGCCGCGACGCTCTTTGGCAATCACTTCGGCATAAACCTGCCCGGTGGTGACGTTGCTGTGCCGGTTGAGGCTGACATCCATGAAGCGTTCGTAGTGGCCGAGGTCAAGGTCGGTTTCTGCGCCGTCGTCGAGGACGTACACTTCGCCGTGCTGGTAGGGGCTCATGGTGCCGGGGTCGACGTTGATGTAAGGGTCGAGTTTCTGGGCGGAGACCGCGAAGCCGCGTTCCTTGAGGGCACGCCCTAAGGCTGCGGCGGTCACGCCTTTGCCCACGGAACTCAATACGCCACCGGTAACGAAAATGTATTTGGGGGTCACAGGATGGCCTCCTTTGGCAGGGTGATACAAAGAAAGCGGGAGGCGCCTAGTTGGTGAGAGCGTCTCCCGAAGTGAGTCAAAGGGCAGTGGCGGTCAGAGCATGTTGGCGAGATCTTCAGCCGCTCGCCGCATTTCGAGGAAAATCAGCCCCAGTTTGCCTTCTTTGCGTGCCAGCACGGTGAGCACGGCTTCCTCGCCGACGGCGGTGAGCACCACGTAGCCGTTGTTGCCTTTGATGTAAACCTGTTCGATGACGCCGCGTCCCAGTTCTGAAGCAATGCGTTCGCCCAGGCTGAGCATGGCTGCCGACATTGCCGACACGCGGTCTTCTTCGGTTTCTGCAGGAAGTGCCGAGGCAATGACAAGGCCATCAACGGAAACCACCGCCGATGCCTGGACATCGGGCACGGCGGCCTGCATTTCTTGCAGGCGGGCAACCATTTGC
>JALVOR010000341.1:0-10072 GCA_027026295.1 Anaerolineales bacterium
GGTAATTACCTACGTGGTGGTAAAACGTCTCTGTCGGCAGTTTTTCTTTGGAGTGCGGCGACGAGTCGCCGCTTTCCAAAGCGGTGCCAAGGCACCGCACTCCAAAAAGCGCTTGTGAAGGGAAATACTTTCCGTGCCTCCCGTGGTCTCTGTGAGCACTTTTACAGGCACATGGCTATCCGCGGCGCCTCTGGGTAGGTAATTACGAAATCTGTGGTTTTTTCTCTCAGGGATGGTGAATGACTTGCGGCAAATGCAAATCAAAAGGCGGGTAGACGATGCCCTTTTCGGTGACGATGGCCGTGACCAGCCGCGCGGGGGTGACGTCGAACGCGGGGTTACGGGCGCTCGCGCCTTCCGGCGCCACCGGCCGCCCCCGCAGTTGCAGCGTCAGCACTTCTTCGGGGTCGCGTTCCTCGATGGGAATTTGCGCGCCGTGCTGCAACGAAAGGTCGACGGTGGAGGTGGGCACCACGGGGTAGAAGGGCACGCCGTTGTCGTAGGCGGCCAGGGCGAGCATGTAAGTGCCAATTTTGTTGGCGACATCGCCGTTGCGGGCGACGCGATCCGCGCCCACGAACACCTTTTGCACCTGCCCGCTGCGCAGGAAGTAGCCCGCCGCGTTGTCGCTGATGATGTCGTAGGGGATGCCGTACTGGGAAAGTTCCCACGCGGTGAGGCGCGCGCCTTGCAGGCGGGGGCGGGTTTCGTCCACCAGCACATGGATGCGCTTGCCCTGCTCGTGCGCCATGCGGATCACGCCCAGCGCAGTGCCCCAGTCCACCGTGGCCAGGGCGCCGGTGTTGCAGTGGTGGATGATGGTGTCGCCGTCGTCGATGAGGGCTGCGCCATGTTCGGCCATGCGCTTGTTGATGGCCACGTCTTCATCGGCGATGCGCTGGGCTTCGGCCAGCAGCAGGTGGCGCAGTTTGTCGGGGGTGCCCACGTAGCCCGCTGCAACGCGCAACATGCGCTGCAGCGCCCAGGTCAGGTTGACCGCGGTGGGGCGCGATCGAGCCAACACGTCCGCGGCTTCCTGCAGGTCGCGGAGCAAAGCGGGCAGGGTGTTGGCCTTCGACTGGAAGCCGGCCAGTGCCAGGCCGAAGGCCGCGGCCGCGCCAATGGCCGGCGCGCCGCGCACCACCATGGTGCGGATGGCGTCGGCGGTTTCCTGGTAGGTGTGGCAGTAAACCAGTTCGAATTCGGCGGGCAGCAGCCGCTGGTCGATGAGTTGGAGGGCTTGCTTTTCGGCAGACCATTCAACGGTTCGCATTGTTCTTCCTTTTGGTAGGCATGAAAAAGACGCCCTCGGGGCATGAGAGCGTCGCTGTGCGCATCGTAAGTGTATCACGGGGCAGGGGTTTTGGCAATGCAGGGGCGCACAATCGCGCACAACAGAAAATTGCTTTGCGCACAGGGGTGTTGGGCTTGGGTGAGCGGTTTGGTATACTAAGACTCTATCCGAAAAATATCGTGGTGGTGTCATTGCGAGCCCCCCCCTCGCTGCGCTCGGCGCAGGCTCCGGGGCGAAGCAATCCCCCTTTTTATTGGCAGGAGACTGCTTCGGCGGGCTGAGCAATGGCGAAGCCCGCCTCGCAGCGACACATCTGCAAAGAATTTTCGGATAGTGCATAATCAACCTTGATAGTTGGTTTAGGCCTTTTGTAACTTAGCGCCCAAATTTTTGATCTCTCCCTACCCCCGCTACGGCGACGCTATCGCGTCACCGTAGCCGCCCCCTTCCCTCCCTTACTAAGGGAGGGAAGGGGGCAGATGAGCCGAGCGCCAGCGAGGCTCAGCGGGGGATGGGTGAGATCTTGCCACAAGCGCGATAGATCACACCTTTTGCAATAACTGAAATCTTGTTTGAAAATGCAATGGGCCCTAAAGGCACTGTTTGACCATATAAATCACGAGGGAACGAAGCAACCACGCACGAATCACCGGTTTGAGACCGCTTATGTCTTCCATCCAACCCACTCGCGATCAAATTCTGGATTATCTCAGCACCCGCGCCCACGCGTCGGCGGCTGAAATGGCAACGGCGTTGGGGGTTACGGCGGCAAACATTCGCCACCACTTGGGGACGTTACAGGCCAAGGGTTTGGTGTGTGCGGAGGCCAGTCACAAGGCTGCAGGGCGTGGGCGGCCTGCCAAACTTTACCGCCTGACGCCTGCGGCACAGCAGGTTTATCTGGAGCCGCTCACCCGGGCGTTGCTGGAAGCCCTGCGGCGGCGCGACGATGCAGAGGGGGTGAATCAACGGCTTTGCGATGTGCTTTGTGGTGATGTGTCGCCTGTTTCCCACCATTCGCTGCGCGAGCGGCTGCAACATGCCATGCAACGCCTCGAAACGCTGCATTTCAAACCGCGTTGGGAAGCCCACCATGATGGGCCACGGGTCGTTTTCCGCCGTTGCCCTTATGCATCGTTGGTGGCCGATTTCCCCGAATTGTGCGGGCTGGATGTGTTGATGCTGGAACGGATGCTGGGGGCAAAAGTCGAGCGCCGCAGCAAAGCAAGTCCCCCCTGCGAATTCGTGGTGCACTGGTAAGGGCTATGCCGTCGCGTGGCGTTGATAGAAAGTTTCCATTGCTTTTTTACAGCGCACGCCCACCTTGTGTTTTACCTGGTTTTCGCAATAGGTCACTTCTGCGCCCGCTAAGGTGAGGATGTCGCGGGCCTCACGCGCGCGGGCAATATCGACGATGTGGTCTTCGGTGCCGTGGGCGATGAAGGCGGCTTTGCCCGCGAGAGGGCGGCTTCCAGCCCATTTTTCGGCGCCGCGGGGCAGGAAGCCGGCCAACAGCGCCACGGTGGTGATGGTTTCGGGAAACCACAGGGCATATCCCCCTGCGATGGCAGCGCCCTGGCTGAAGCCTATCCAATGCTGGTGTTCCCACGCGGAGGAGGGGTGAAATCGCCGCAATTCGTATAGCCAAGACGCAAGTTGGGTGAATGTGCCGTGGTAGTTTTCCAGCGTGGGGTGGTGCCCGGCGGGGTCGTAATCAATCCAACTATAGCCGCCGCGCGGCGAGCGCGCCGGGTAGGGCGCGCGAAACGCGACCACGAATGCCTCGGGGGGCAGGAAGGCGGCGAAAGGCATCATAAAGTTTTCGTCGCCCGTCCAGCCGTGGAGCAAAATGAACGCCTGCGAGGCTGATTTCCCTTGGGGCAGGCGCAGGCGCACTACGGTGTTTTGCAGGGGGAAGACTTTCCACGCAGGCTGAGCGTTATTCGTCAACGATGACATGGTTCAGTTCGAGTTCCTTAGAGCGAATGCGCCAGCGTTTTTTCCACGAAAAGGCGTCTTGCAAGGCGGGCAATTGCTTTTCCATGGCTTCTGCCCCGGCGGCAACGATGGGTTTTGTGTCCTGGGGCGTGCTCAGCAGGTCAACGTCTTCCACAGCGGGCACGACCAGCACTTCTGGCTGGTCGACGTGCAGGCGCAGCAGGGTGTGGCTGCCGATAGAAATTTCGGCGGCGCGAACGCAGGTGTTGAATGCCTGGGTGTAGCGCAGGCGGGCGATCAGGCGTTGCAGCAAACGCAGCCGGAACGGTGGCGCAATTTCGGTAAAGCAGGAGACTTCAGGGGGCATCAGCCCTAACGCCACAGCAATCACCGGCGTGCCGCGCGGCGCTAACATGCGGGCAAGGCGCACCGGCACGTTGTCGGTGGTGCCGCCATCCACGAGCAGCCAGTCTTTGAGTTTAATGGGCGGGAAGACGCCGGGAATGGCGCTGGAAGCCAGCGCGGCTTCGACCACAGGACCGGAGCGCAAGAAAATGGTGCGGTTGCTCAAAATATCCAGGGCCACGGCGCCAAAGGGGCGTTGGAGTTCGACAAAAGTGCGCTTGTCCAAGGCTTTGCGCAGGACTTTTTCTACGCCTTGCAAGCCGAGAATGGAGGGGCGGTCTGTGGCGCGGCGGTCAAAGATGTGTTTGGGGTTTGCCGATTGAAGGATTTCGAAAATCTCGTCGGGTGTGTATCCGGCGGCATAAAGGGAACCCACCAATGACCCCGCGCTGGTGCCGCTGACGGCGATGATTTCGTAACCGGCGGCTTCCAGCGTTTTCAAGACGCCGATGTGAGCATAGCCTTTCGTGCCGCCGCCGCCCAAGGCGATTGCAATTTGCTTTGCCATGGTTGTGTGCTCCTTTTTTAGGTCAGGCAGATAAGCCGCGCCAAAACGTTTCGACAACCCACCGGGCGACTTCGGCTGCCCATGTTGGGGCTTCTTCGGGTGCCGGGTTCCCGTTTTCGTGGCTTTGTGAGAGCAAACCGTGCAACATGCCTAACAAAATGCTGCTGAGTGAAGTATTGCCCGGTGGGGGCTGTAGCAGCCCTTGGGCTGTGGCTTGTTGCAGCAGGTCATCGAAAGGTTCGATGATGGCAAGTTTCAGGCCCCGCAGGGGGTATTGCACGCCTTCTTTCACGCCTTGTTGCATCAGGGCAAGCAGGTCGCGCCGCAGGGTGAAGAACGACGCCCGCTTGGCAAGCACCCAGCGGGTATAGACTTCCAGCATGGCGATAAGTTGCTCGCGGGGCGAGTTGGCGGCGTGTTCCCGTGCGTGCTGGAGCGCTTCGGTCAATCGCAGGATGTGCTGGCGAAGCACTTCGCGAAACAGCGCTTCCTTGCTGGGAAAATAGTAATAGAGCGCCGCGTTGGTCACGCCGCACGCGTTGGCAATGTCGCGAATGGAAACCGCCTGGTAGCCGTGTTCCAGGAACAGCCGCTCGGCAGTTTCCAGAATGCGTTGTTTTCCTACGGGGTGATGACCTTTTTTGCCCATGATGCTCGCTCGTTGAAAGACTGAACAATCGGTAAGTGTACTTTACTATACTCGCAATCATATTGGCCGTCAAGCGCAACGACTTGCATGGCAGGATAATTTCCGGGCTACCTTTATTGTCAATTTTGTTATACAATGAAGCCAACGAGAGCACCCTGAATTTTTCTGGAGAAGTACCGTGCTGCGTCGAATCTTGCGCTATTACCGTCATCCTTATCGCGCCAAATTGTTGCCAATTAGCGTTGGGGTTGGCGTGTATTTTTATTTGCTGCTTGTGCGATATCGTCCGTGGGAAGTCTTCGTTCACGGCCTCAAAGAGAACTCTTTGCAAGGCATCGTTGACTGGATTATCAGCATCCTTTTCAACAAGCCTTTGTGGATGTTCCTTGGTATGAGCGCGTTGTTTTGGGCGATGGTGTTTGTGGGGTTGTTTTTCTTTGGGCAGTTTGTGCTCCCTGTGCGAAGTTTGGAAGAGCGAAGAGCAGTTTTTACCCGTTTGGTGTATTATGCTTTCGGTTTTCATGGCCCGGCTGTTTTTGTGCAGGATGGACACTTAATTCAAAGCAAGGGGGAATCTGAGCGTAATGGTCCGGGTGTGATCGTGTTGGATACGGCGAGCGCGGCGGTCTTGGCGACGGAAGGGGGGTACACGCGTGCCGTTGGGCCGGGCGTTGTCTTTACCAAAAGCGGTGAGCGTGCCGATGAACACGCCGTGCTGGACTTGCGGGTGCGTTCGGCGGCGTGGGGGCCGCTTCCTGGCGAAGACCCCTTTGCGCCACAGGGCCCCGACGAGCCAGATGAAGCCTATCGAGAGCGCCAACGGCGCCGTTGGGCGACCAGCGCCAAAACACGGGATGGTGTTGAGGTTGTCGCTCGCATTGTTGCCGTTTTTTATCTGGACGACAACCCCGATGGGCTTTCGCAGGAAGCCTATGAGAAGGGAAGATTCCATACCCGGTTCAAAGGGCATACCGTTTCGGCATGGAAAGCGGTGGTGCATCAGCCGGTTGATGCCATCAAGGTTTCTTCTGCAGGGAAACGCCAGCAGGACACGCTGCTGGAATGGGGGTGGTTGCCTGTGCGGGTGGCAGTGGATTTGTGGCGCGAATACCTGCAGCGCTTCAGGCTGATCGATTTGTTCATGCCGCTGAACGATGACAACAATACGGCGCTGAATGTGATTCTGGAGGCTGTTCGCGAACGCATGACACAGCCTGCATATCGCGAAATGACCGCAGAGGGCGTGTTGGCAGGTGTTATGCTTCCCAGCGAGGAGTACAAACTGCTACAAGAACGGGGTATTCGTGTCAAGGCGGTGGTAGCCCCGTCAATTTTGTTGCCAGAAGAAGCCGAGGAACAATTGATTCGGAAATGGTCGGCGAATTGGCTGGATCGTGCTAAGTTGGAAAGCACCCTTGTGGAGCGCAGGCGTTCGTTGGCTCAAAAAGAAGGCGAAGACGAAGCGCATGGCGAGTTTGGTACATTTATCATCGAGCAGGTTTGCAACAAAGCAGAGCAGGAGGCATGGTCGCGCTCCCGATGCACGGAACGCGTTTTGAAGGCGCTTCTGGAAATGATCCAGTCGGATGTGGATTTGTACGCCGCGCAACAGCAGGAAATTATGGCGTTGAAGGAATTATGGGCGTGGGTGTATGAGCGTGCACAGGCAGAGAGGGGGGGGTAGAAGATGGGTATTCCCAGATGGATGCAGGCTTTGCAGCGTGTGGTGCGGTTGGTGTGGGCGCAATTTGTGAACGACTTGCGCATGGCAGGGCAATGGCTTCGCGAGTTGCCGAATGATCTTTTGGAAGGTTTGGCAAACCGTGTTTTTGCCATTACCAAGCATGCTGGCCTGGGGCGCTTGTATGTGCGCGACCTCGGCGTATTCATGTTGGTTGGGTGGGTCTGGGTACAGCATTGGGATGTTGTCCGTGCCACGGGGGTTATGAAGATGTGGCGTTCGATGCAAGGGCCGTGGGGAGTGAAACTGCTCGCTGAGGCCATATTTGTTTTCCCATATTACGTTTTGAAACTTGTGGCATTGCTGTTTTTCCCCCGGAGCATGTTGATATGGCTTCCGATTGTTACTGCCTATGGGTTGGCGAAATATGTGGCTACCCGCTATGTGGAAGACATTTATGAAATCAGCGACGCGGTGAAAAACACGGAAGAAGGTCTGCGCATCGCGGAAGAATTCCTGATGCGGGCGGCTTTTGCGCTTGGTTATGGGCGCGTGCAGGAACGCAAAACCTGGGCATGCAAGATGCTGTGGATATTGCGCCCAATCATTTGCCCTACCGAAGAGGAGTGCTTGAACTGGGGGCGGGGGCGCCGTTATGGTAAAACGCCGGTATCTTTCGCCCGCAAGGTCTGGGATTTTTTTCGTGGGGCACCAGTGGGATGCCCTCATGCTCTTGCCATTGTCAACGGTGAGGTCAAAGACCGCCATTCGCCGTTGTTGCTGGTGGGTGGGCCAGGGTATGTTTTCATCAGCAACGATAGTGCCGCCGTTTTTGAAAAGCCCAATGGTTCGCCAGAGGTGCTGGGGCCTACGACGCGACGCATGCACTTGATCGAAGGTTTTGAACGTGTGCGCCGCATTGTGAGTTTGCGGGAACACCACGTGACGCTTTCGGTGACCACGCGCAGCCGTGACGGTTTGCCGATAGAAGTGCGCGATGTGCAATTGCTGTTCGGTGTTTATCGCGGCGGCCGTCCGGAGACACAGAAAACGCCCTATCCTTTCGTTCCCTCTGCTTTGGAACGTCTGGTTTACGAGGAGCGCTCCGCACCGGTTGTGGACCGTTGGGAGCAACTTTCCAGCAGCCGGTTGCTGACGAACACAATGCGCAAGATGGCGCGCGTTGCGTTAACCCGTTTCATTCGCTCTCAGACGGTTGTGGAGTTTCTGGCAAGCGTTTCGGCGGGCGATATTGCCAAACTGGATGCGACATATCAACAGATCGCGCAGGGGTTTGTTTCCCGCCAGAGTGGTGTTTCTCTCGCTTCGCCCCAATGGCCTGCCCCGCCGGATTTTGTCTGGCGTTCTCAAATTGGCAAACGTTTCGAACAGATGGCCAATGGGCCTGATGGGCAGTGGGCGCGCCAGAGTGGTGTTGGGTTGCGATGGATTGGTTTGGGTGCCTGGCATACGCCGGTGACGAAAATCATCAATCAACATATGGATGCCTGGCGTCTGAGTGTGACCAATATGATGCGTTCCAGCCCCATCGTGCTGGCGAAATTGAAGCGCGAGCGGTATGTCTCTGCATTTGCAGAGCGGGTGCGAGAAATGCTGGCTGTTTTCCAGTATTGGAAAGGGAACCCGCAGCAGCAGGAAATCGCCGTTTTGAGGCACATTGTGCGGTGGCTGGAACTCGGCGCTTTGGCAAAATTTGGTGGCCTCGCGCATGCCCCGGCTTCGTGGCGTCGTGTGATAACCTATATGCGCTCGCTTTTGCCGCGCGACCCTGATAGAACATAATTGCGATTGGGAAATCACGACCAAGCAGCCTGAATAAGGAGCCTGCACCTGTGTTTTGGGAAAACGTTGACCCCGACCGTCCTGTATTGGTATTGGGCTCGGCAGCCGTCGATACGATTGCTTACCCGCAGAGCGAACTGGAAGAAGGCGTTGCTGTCCCCGCGCACATGCGTACTTCCAGCGGGGGCGTGGCGCGCAATATCGCGGAGAACCTGGCGCGCCTGGGACAGCCGGTTGTCTTCATTTCGGCGGTGGGCACGGACGCGGCAGGCGAGCATCTGTTGCAGGAACTGGAAGCCGTGGGCGTGGATACCTCGGCGGTCATCAGCACCCCCGAATACCCCACAGGGCAATATGTGGGCGTGCTGCGCCCGGAGGGCGGCCTGTATTACGGCTTCCACGACATGCGCATCAGCAACGCCATCACTTCAGCGCATTTGCGTGAACATGCCCATTTATTCGAGCAGGCTTCTGCTTTGGCGCTGGATGCCAATTTGCCCAAGGCCACGTTGCGCACCGTGTTCTCGCTGGCGCGCCGCGCCGGCATTCCCGTGGTGGCCGACCCTACTTCGCCCCAACTGGCGGAACGCCTGAAACGCTATTTGTCGCGCCTTGCGGTGGTTACGCCCAACCATCAGGAAGCCGCCGCACTGCTTGGCCGCCCGCTGAACCCCACGGATTTTGACGAAATCAGCCGCGCTGCCCGCGACCTGGTGGGGCTGGGTGTGGACCTGGCGGTGATTACCATTGCCGAATTTGGCCTCTGTTATGCCACGCCCGAGGCCAGTGGGCATCTTTCTGCGCTCCGCACCGAGATCATTGACCCCACCGGCGCTGGCGATGCTTTGACCGCCGTTGTGCTTTATGCCCTGATTAACCACTTTCCGGTGGACGACGCCATCCGCCTGGGCATTTCGGCGGCTTCCCTGGCGCTGCATGCCCCCGGCAACGTCCCCGCTGACCTGACGCTGGAACGACTTTACGACCAACTGGTTGTTTGACATTCTTGAGGTAACCGTTCAGCCTTCAAAGAGGAACCACAGGTTGGCGTCCTGAAAATCCGCGGGCATCCGTGATTATCCGCGTTACCCGTGGCCTGTTTTTCCAGGGCTGAACAGTGACGAGGAGCCTATGAACAGGAAATTGCCACCTTCCATGCGCCTGTCGCCCGCTGTAGCACGGGCGCTTGCGTTGCAAATGCCCGTAGTGGCGCTGGAATCCACCGTCATTACCCACGGCCTGCCGCGCCCCGACAACCTCGCACTGGCGCACGACATGGAAACCACCGTGCAGAACAGCGGCGCGCTGCCTGCCACGGTGGGCGTGCTGGGCGGCAAGATCGTGGTCGGGCTGGATTCCGATGAACTCAACCGCCTTGCTTTTGCCGACAATCCGCGCAAAATCAGCGTGCGCGATTACGGCGCGGCCATTGCCCAGAAAGCCACCGGCGGCACCACGGTGGCGGGCACGTTGGTAGCAGCCCACCTCGCGGGCATTCGAGTGTTTGCCACCGGCGGCATTGGCGGCGTACACCGCTGGCCGCCCTATGATGTTTCTGCCGACCTGCCTGCCCTTGCCAAACACCCTGTCATCGTGGTGTGTGCGGGTGCCAAAGCCATTCTCGATTTGCCCGCCACGCTGGAAATGCTGGAAACCCTCGCCGTGCCCGTGGTGGGTTACCAGACCGATGACTTCCCGGCCTTCTATTCGCGGGAAAGCGGCCTCAAGGTCACGCAGCGGGCGGATACGCCCAAAGAGGTGGCCAAAATTGCCGCGGCACACTGGGCGTTGGGG
>JALVOR010000341.1:10082-24799 GCA_027026295.1 Anaerolineales bacterium
TGCTTCGGCTGCGCTGCCCCGCGAGAAGGTGGAAGCCGCCATCGCGCAGGCATTGCAGGAAGCCGAAGCAAAGGACATTCGCGGCCAGGCAAGCACGCCCTTTTTGCTGGAGCGGGTAAGCACCCTGACCGGACGGGCGAGCATGAGCGCCAACCTTGCCTTGCTGAAAAACAATGCTGCCGTGGCGGCGCAAATTGCCCGTGCCCTCTTCCCGCCACGCGGCAAACTCGTGTGAGGGGTGGCCGACGATGCGCGAGCGCGAACAGCGTTTGACCATTGCCCTGGCGCAAATGCCTGTGGCCGCGAATGCGTCGGAGCGCAATTTTGCCGTGGCCGCTGAAGCCGTGGCCGAAGCCGCCCGCCGCGGCGCCGATTTGGCCTTGCTGCCGGAATTGTGGGCATGTGGCTACAGCGCCAGCAAATTCCCTGCCTGCGCTGCGGCGATGGGCAAAGGCGCTTTTGCCCGCATGCAGGCGCTGGCGCAGGCCTATCGCGTGGCAGTGGGCGGCTCGCACGTGGAGCGCGCTGGCGACCGCCTTTACAACACTTTTGCCCTATATGCCCCCGACGGCAGCCTGTGGGGTGTTTATCGCAAAATCCACCGCTTTTTGCCCATGGGCGAGGGCGTCCTTGCGCCAGGCGAAGCGGTGCAGGTTGCCGCCACGCCGTGGGGAAAAATTGGGCTGGCGGTGTGCTACGATTTGCGCTTTCCTGAAGTGTTTCGGCTGCAAGCCGTGGCGGGCGCCCGCCTGCTGCTGGTGGTCGCGGCGTGGCCGCTTTCCCGCATTGCCCACTGGGAAGCCTTGCTGCGCGCCCGCGCCATCGAAAATCAGGCTTTCGTTGCTGCCGTCAACCGTGCGGGCGTTTCGGGGGAAACCGTCTTCGGCGGGCGGAGCATGGTGGTTTCCCCGCAAGGCGAGGTGCTCGTGCAGGCCGGAGCGCGGGAAGCCCTCCTGACCGTGACCGTTGACCTTGCCGAAACCGATGCGTACCGCGCTGCTTTCCCTGCCTTGCAGCACCGCTCGCCGGAAGCCTATCACCTGGGGGGCAAGGTATGAACCTGCGGGAAGACCGCCGCTGGTATGGAGGGCTGACCCTTGCCGTGTTGCTGGTGGCTGTTTTCCCCTACGCTGCCTTGTGGCTCAAAGGGGGCGAAAATTTTGTCTTCAGCGGGCTGCTGTATTTGCCTTACGATGGCTATACTTACCTCGCCAAAATGCGGGAAGGCTGGATGGGCGCATGGCGTTTTACGCTGGCGTACACGCCGCATCCAGGGCGGGGAGCGTATCTCTATCTCTTCCACATCGCGTTGGGGCATTTGGCACGCTTCGTGGGGCTTTCGTTGCCTTTGACCTACAACCTGGCGCGCCTCGTTGGTGATGCGGCAGCGGTGTGGGCGCTGGGTCGCTTTTTCGGCGCGCTTTTCCCGCAGGATGCGTTCACCCGCCGTTTCGCGTGGGTGGTTTCGTTGTTCGGGCTGGGCATGGGCTGGGCGGTGTTGCCGTGGGCACAGGCCGTTCTGCCAATGGATTTTTGGGTTTCCGAAGTCTATCCGCTGCTGACCATGCTCACCAATGCCCATTTTCCGTGGGCGTTGGCATGCATGGTGGCGTTGCTCACGCCGGGGAAGACGACCTGGAAGCATGCCGTCGCGGCGCTGGGGCTGGCGTTGCTTTCCCCCTTTGGGCTGGTGCTGACCGGCTTGATTTTGGCGTTCCGCTTTGCGTGGCTTTACACCGCCGATTTCCTGCCCGTGGCGGGTGAGCGCTGGTGGGATGTGCGTCGCTTTCCTGCCGAGGTGCGGGAAACCTTCTGGCGGGGCGTGGCGGTGGGGATGGGCGGCACGCCATACACGGCTTACACTTATTGGGCGACGCATCGCGACCCCGTGCTGGCGGGCTGGACGGCGCAGAACAGCACGCCGCTGCTGCCGTGGTGGAATATGCTCTTTGCGCTGCTGCCGTGGGCGCTGCTGGCGCTGAGTGTGTGGCGGAAGCCGCACCCGGCGCGGCGGCTGTTGGTGCTGTGGGTGGCGGCTTCCCTGCTGTTGGCGGTGATGCCCACGGCCTTACAGCGCCGTTTCCTGATGGGGGTGTTCGTGCCGTTGGTGGGGCTGGCGGCGATAGGGTGGGGCGAGGTGTTCCGCAAGCATTTGTGGGGGAAACTCGTTCCTTTGTTGGCTGTGCCTTCGGTGGTGCTGGTGGTAGGCGTGCCGCCCGTGACATATCAACCTGTAACACCCGAGGGCGGCGTGTTGCTGCTGTATTTGACCCGCGGCGAAGCCGACGCGATGGCGTGGCTGCGCGAGCACACCCCGCCCGAGGCCGTGGTTTTGGCCGCACCGGATACCGGCGCGATCATTCCTGCGTGGAGCGGACGGCGGGTGCTGTATGGGCATCCGATGGAAACCCTCGACGGTCCGCGCTACCGCGAACTGGTGGGCGATTTCTTCCGCCGCTGCCTGAAAGGCGACGCGGCGTGGAAGTTTTTGCACGATGAAGGGGTGAATTACATCTTTCTCGGCCCGCGCGAGCGCGCGTTGGGCGGCCTGCCCATTTACCTGCCGCCGGAAACCGTCGTTGCCCGGTTCGATGGCGTCACGATTTACCGCGTGCCGTGAGGGGGCTTTCTATGTGGCTGCCATCTTGGATTTTCTGCAAGGCAGGGAAGCAGGCGGCGCGCCCTTGCTGGTGGATGTGGCTTTCGTGGGTGGTGTGGGTTGGGGTGGTGTTAGCACCCTTTTGGAAGGCCATTCCCTACCCCCCTGGCGCCGATTTTTCCGATATTGCGGTGGCGCACCTGCCGCAAATTTTGTATTTGCGCCACGCCCTGACTTCATGGCACACCGTGCCCCTTTGGGCGCCCACCTACTACAGCGGCTACCCTTTTTATGCCGACCCGTTGAGCGGCCTGTGGTATCCCCCCGGCTGGTTGGCAGTGGCCTTGCCGTTGCCGTGGGGTATTGCCCTCACCGTGGGGCTGCACTGGCTGCTGAGCGCGTGGGGCATGTATGCTTTTTTGCGTTCCCGCGGGCGGGAAGCCGTGGCAGCGTGGGTGGGCGCTGCGGCGTGGCTGGGTTTCAGTAAGGTTTGGGCGCATTGGGGGGCTGGGCATTTGACCTTGCTCTACGCCGTGGCATGGACGCCGTGGTTGTTGTGGGCGGCTTCGCATGGAAGGCGCTGGCAGCGGGCAGGCGTAGTGCTGGCGCTGATTTTCCTTGCCGACCCGCGCTGGGCGGCCTATGCAGGTGGCTTGTGGGCGCTCTGGGCGTTGTGCCTTGCCTGGGAAACCGTCGCTGACCGGCGAGCCGCCATCGTGGCGTGGTTGCGTCACGTGGCGCTGGAAGGCGGCATCGCGGCGGCATTGGCTGCGCCGCTGGCGGTGCCGCTGCTGCATTACACGGCTTTGAGCACCCGCCGCGCGATGACCTCCCATGATGTCTTTGCCTTTTCTTTGCCGTGGGCGCGGCTGGCGGGGCTGTTTGCCCCTGTGGGCGGGATGTACGAGTGGGTGATTTATCCGGGGGCAGTGGCGCTGTTGCTGGCGGCGCTCGCCTGGCTGCGGGGGAAAGCCCGTTTTTGGGGAGCGATTGTTGCGTTGACCTTGCTGTGGGCACTGGGTAATCATCTTCCACTGATATGGCTGGGGCATTTGCCGGGTCTTCGGTTGCTGCGGGTGCCGCCGCGCGGGCTGTTCCTGCTGGGCTTTGCCGTGGCTGTGGCGACAGCAGCAGGGGTGGAAGTATGGGAGAAAAAAAACGAAGCGCCAGGACGCCAAGGAACGCCAAAGGGGCCAAGAGAGCGCCCCCACGGCAAGAATGCTTCGTATAGCCACTTAAGAAGCGGGCAGGGAAATCTCCCTCGTTTAGCGCTGTTCACTTTGGTCATTGTAGGCGTTGCGCTCTCTGTTGGGTTGGGCATGGCAACCGGGCGTCTTGCGATGGCAATGTGGGGTAGTGCGGTGTGGCTACTGGCGGCTGGCATGCTGGGGGCGGTGAAGTGTTTTCCATCTGCCCGCTATGGATGGGGTGCGCTCCTGATGGCAGATTTGCTGCTCATGGCGGTGGGGTTGAGCACACCGCATCCTTGGGCTGCCGAAATCGTGCCGCCCGCGGTGTTGGCAGCCGCTCAGGACGCCCGACCGTTCCGTTTTTACTCCCCTTCGTATAGCCTTCCGCAAAACGTGGCCGCTGCCCGCAACTGGGAACTCGCCAACGGCGTGGACCCGTTGGTGGTGGCTTCCTATGCCGATTTTCTCTCCCGTGCCAGCGGTGTGCCGCTGGAGGGTTACACAGTGGTGCTGCCGCCGCTGAAAGATGGCGACGTGCGCGCCGATTGCGATGCTACGCCTTCGCCTGACCAGTTGGGATTGCTCAATGTCCGTTACGTGGTTTCGGTTTGTCCCATTGTGCATCCTGACCTGCGCGAAATCGCCCACGCTGAGGATTTATGGCTCTACCGTAACCTGCGCGAGCGCCCGCGGGCGTGGGTGGAAACCGCAGCGGGCTGGCAGCCTGCTGCGGCAGTGCGGTGGACGCCTAACGCCGTGACGGTGCGGGCATCTGGGCCGGGCAGACTGGTGCTCTCGGAAATCTCCTACCCCGGCTGGCAGGTTTTGGTGGATGGGCAGCCCGTTGCAGGTGAAGTAGCCCACGAAGTGCTGCGCACGGTGCCTTTGCCTGCCGGTGAGCACGTGGTGATGTGGCGCTTCCGCCCGCGGGATTTGTACGTTGGTATGGCGTTGGCGCTGCTGGGTTTGGTTGCCGCGGGGTTCCTGCCTTTTGGGCAGAGAGAAACTGCTCAGGCAGAGATGGATGGGGACGCCATTTACTTGCCCCCGCCCACAAAAGGCTCTTAAGTTCGGCTACACTGATGTTGCGAAGTGCTCGTTCCAGTTTTGTATCACGTCACGCTACACTTTTCCCTGGCGCAAGTTTTCTTTGTGCCCCTACAGCAGCACCGCTGCGAAAGGAAACGATATCATGAAACGCCGGTCTATCTTCCTGCTCGTCGTTGCAGCCAATCTTGTGATGTTAGCGTGTAATTTGCCTTCCCCCACGCCTCCAGCCTCCAATACCACCCCATTTCTCACCCATACCTCAATAACCACGCTAACAGTTCCCATCACTACCCCAGCCGACACAATACCTGCTGCCACTTCTACCATTCCGCAGCCTACTCTGACGCTTACGCCTACGGTTACGCCCGCTCCCGTCTTCACGAGTACGCCTACTTCCACACCCTTTGAGATGCCCGTGCTTGTGGGCACCCCTTACCCTGTCCCATCTGCACCCATCACTGCTTCCAATGTTGGGCAAATCATGCCCCTGGCTCGTTGGGGCAAAGGGACGGTGAATGCGGTAGCCTGGTCGCCGGACGGCCGTCTGCTGGCTGTGGCTTCCTCCATTGGCGTTTACCTGTACGACGCCCAGACCTTGCAAGAGGTGCGCTTGATGGAAACGGAGGTTGTGGACAGTGTGGCCTTCTCGCCAGATGGGCAGATGTTGGCCTCGGGATCGCGAGATGACAAGGTGCGTCTGTGGCGGGTTTCCGACGGGCAACGCCTGCGTACCTTAGAGGGGCATACGGAGGATGTGGAAAGCGTGGCTTTCTCGCCGGACGGTACGCTGCTGGCCTCTGGGTCGTATGATGGCACGGTGCGCTTGTGGCAGGTTGCCGATGGCGCTTTGCTGCATGCCCTGGAGGGGCATACAGATGGGGTGAACAGTGTGGCCTTCTCGCCGGATGGGCAGACGGTGGCCTCAGGAGCGAGTGACGGCACGGTGCATCTGTGGCAGGTTTCCGATGGTGCTTTGTTGCGTGCCTTGGAAGGGCATACGGACAGGGTGAATAGTGTGGCTTTCTCGCCGGATGGTGCGCTGCTGGCCTCTGGGTCGTATGATGACACGGTGCGCTTGTGGCAGATTGCCAATGGTGCCTTGCTGCATACCCTGGAGGGGCATACAGAGGAGGTGAACAGCGTGGCCTTCTCGCCGGATGGGCAAATGTTGGCCTCAGGCTCGTGGGATGAAACGGTGTGTCTGTGGCGGGTTTCCGATGGGCAACGCCTGCGTACACTAAAGGGGCATACGAATGCCGTAGAAAACGTGGCTTTCTCGCCGGATGGGCAGATGCTGGCTTCGGGAGCGTATGACGAAACGGTGCGTTTGTGGCAGGTTTCCGACGGCGCCCTGTTACGCACTCTGGAGGGGCATACGGAGGCGGTGGACAGCGTTGCTTTCTCGCCAGATGGTCAGATGTTGGCCTCGGGGTCATGGGATGATACGGTGCGCCTGTGGCGGGTTTCCGATGGGAGACTTTCGCTCGCCCTGGGGGGACATACGGGCTGGGTGAACAGCGTGGCTTTCTCGCTGGATGGGCAGATGTTGGCCTCGGGGTCGCGGGATGATACGGTGCGTTTGTGGCAGGTTTCCGACGGACAATTCCTGCGTACGCTGGATGGGCATACGGGGGCGGTGGAAAGCGTGGCTTTCTCACCAGACGGGCAGATGTTGGCCTCGGGGGCGGATGACGGCACAGTGCGCCTGTGGCGGGTTTCCGACGGGCAACGCCTGCGTACCTTAGAGGGGCATACGAATGCTGTGGAAAGCGTGGCCTTCTCGCCAGACGGGCAGATGTTGGCCTCTGGATCGTATGATGGCACGGTGCGTTTGTGGCGGGTTGCCGATGGCGCCTTGCTGCACACCCTGGAGGGACATACGGACGGGGTGAGCAGTGTGGCTTTCTCGCCGGATGGGCAGATGCTGGCCTCTGGGTCATATGATGGCACGGTGCGTCTGTGGCAGGTTTCCGACGGTGCCCTCCTGCGCACTTTGGAGGGGCATACAGACGGGGCGGCTGGTGTGGCTTTCTCGCCGGACGGTACGCTGCTGGCCTCTGGGTCGTTTGACGGCACGGTGCGCTTGTGGCAGGTTTCCGACGGGCAACGCCTGCGTACGTTAAAAGGGCATACCAATGCTGTAGCAAGCGTGGCCTTCTCGCCGGATGGGCGGATGCTGGCCTCTGGGTCGTTTGACGGCACGATACGACTGTGGGGCGTAGGACCGTAGGGCATCAGGGAGAGCGAGTAGCATGCACGTATGAAACGCTTGGCGGAAGTTGAGGGCAACGGCGACATGGTGCTCGCTTCATGCCGTGACATTATTTGCCCTGCTGGTTTTGGGCAGGCGAAGATGCCGCCTTTGCCTGCCCTTTAGCCCCGTTGAAGCGAAAATTCCCGCAGAGCACCTTGCCCGATTGGGCTATAATCGGGGGCATGAAGGCTTACTTGCACCCCCGACGCTGGCCTCTGGCTTATGGCGTGTTGCTGGCACTGCTCACGTTGCTCCCCTACGCGGCAGCATGGCGGGCGCAGGGTGAGGCCTGGCGCTTTAGCGGCTTCCTCATCGGTGTGGAAGACGGCAATTCTTACATCGCCAAGATGCTTTTGGGTGCCAACGGCCTGTGGCTCTTTCGCCCGCCTTACACCACATGGCAGGTTGTGCCCCTGCCGGTGTTTTTGCCCTACATCTGGCTGGGCAAACTGGCGGCGGGAGTGGCGCTACATTTGCAACTGGCGGTGCTGTATCACCTCGTGCGGGCGTTGGCGGTGGTGCTGGTGGCGTTGGCAACCTATGATTTCGCTGCCCTTTTCGTGGAAGCCGAAACCGACCGCCGCTGGGTCACGGTGCTGGCCACCGCAGGCGGCGGCTTGGGCGTGTGGGCGGTGCTGGCGGGCGTGGAAGTGGGCTGGGGCGGTGCGCTGTGCTGCTATTCCCCTGAAGCGTTTGGCTTTCTGGCGGAAATTTTCCTCCTGCACGTCACCTTGGCGCACGCGGTCATGCTGTGGCTGCTGCGGGCGCTATGGCTGGAAAACCTCTCGTGGAAGGGCGGGCTGGCGGCGTTGGTGTTGCTGGCGCTTTTCCAGCCTCTCGCGCTGGGCGTTTTTCTCACGGTGTGGGGCATGATGTTTGGCTGGCGCACGGTGCTGCGCCGTCGAGTCCGCGCGAAAAGGCTGGTTTGGCCCGCGGCTGCCTTGCTGGTGGCAGGGCTTTATGCCCTTTTGCCTGTGCTGCATCCTTATGCCCGCGTGTGGGCGGAGCAAAACGTTGTAACGGCTCAATCGTTGTGGCATTACATTTGGGCTTACGCGTGGCTGTGGCCGCTGGCAATATGGGGAGGTGTGGCAGTTTGGCGCCGCGGGCAGCGGGAAGCCGCCTGGGTGGCGGCGTGGGCGCTGGTTTTCCCCATGTTTGCGTATTTTCCCATCACCAACGCCCGCCGGTTGGTGGATGGCGGCTGGCTGGCGCTGTTGATTGCCGCCGCGTGGGGCCTGCGTGCCCTGCCGCCGCGCTGGGCGCGAGGTTTGAAATACGCCGTGGGCGGTCTGGCACTGGTGCCTTTCGGAGTGATGCTCGCCATGCTGTTGCAGGCGGCGTTGCAGCCCCGCCTGCCGGTTTTCCTGCCCCGCGGGGAGACCGCCGCGTTCCAGGCGTTGGCAGCCCGGGCAACCTCCGGCGATGGCGTCTTAGCCGCCTATGCCACGGGCAACGCCTTGCCCGCCTGGGCGCCGGTGCGGGTGATTGCCGGGCTGGGGCCGGAAAGCCCCCACCTGGAAGCCCAACAAGCCGCCCTGCGTCGGTTTTTCGACCCTGCCACTCCTGACACCTGGCGGCATGATTTCCTGCGCACCAACCGCCTGCGGTGGGTGTTCTGGGGCCCCGAGGAGCGACAGTTGGGGTTCTGGTCGCCCGACGAGGCCGCTTTCCTGTGTGCCCGCTACCGCGAGGGGGCGTATGCCTTTTACGAGGTGTGTCCATGAAGGCTAATCAGGGCTGGCGAAACCGCTGGAAGCGTCGGCTGACGCCCCGCTTGCTGCTGTGGCTTGCGCCGTTGGCGCTGCTTTCCCCGGCGCTGCGCCCCGGCTACGCGCTTTTTTGGGGCACACCCTCGCTGCAGTTTATCCCGTGGCACTGGTGGGCGTGGCAAACGCTGTTGCAGGGGCACCTACCGCTGTGGAATCCGTTGCTGGGCGGCGGTGCGCCCCTGCTGGCGAACCACCAGAGCGCGCTGCTCTACCCGCCCAACTGGCTGTTGGCGCCCTTTGCGGCCCTTGGCGGGCTGGATGGCATGGCCTGGGCGCATGGTTTGCTGGCAGCGGCGCACCTGATTTTCGCCGGCCTGGGCATGGCGCGGCTGCTGGACGATTTCGACGCCCCCGAACCCGCGCCCACCGTGGCCGGGCTGGCTTACGCGCTTTCGGAGTATCTGGTGGCGCGGTTGGGTTTCTTCAGCATCAATGCCGCCACCGCGTGGCTGCCGTGGCTGTTGTGGGCTTCCCGCCGGGTGGCACAGCAGCCTACCCGGCGCCGCGCTGCGCTGCTGGGCGGCCTGTGGGGGCTGCAGTTGCTTTCCGGCCATGCTCAAACGGCCTGGTATAGCGGCCTGCTGATGGCGCTGTGGGCGCTCTGGTGGCTGCGGAAGCCTTACGGCAAGCGGCTGGCGGCGCTGGCTGGAGCAGCGCTGTTGGGCGGGGCAATGACCGCGGCGCAGTTGCTCCCCACGGCGGTGTATTTGCTGCAATCCCAGCGGGCGGGCGGTGCGCCCGCGTGGGCGCTGGAATACTCCCTCTGGCCGTGGCGCTTCATCACCCTCGTTGCCCCCGACGCTTTCGGCAATCCGGCCCACGGCGATTATTGGGGCTTTGGCGCGTTTTGGGAAGACGCGATGTATGTAGGCGTGCTGCCGCTTTTGCTGGCGCTATATGCCTTGCGTCGCGGGAAGCCGCGTCGGACGGTTTCCTGGGCGTTGGTGGTGCTGGTTTTGGGCTTTGTGCTTGCGTTGGGCAAGCACACGCCCGTGTTCATGTGGCTGTATGCCCATGTGCCTACTTTCAACGCTTTCAAAGCCCCTGCCCGCTGGCTGCTGTGGGTTGAGGTGGCGCTGGCGTTCCTCGCGGGGCTGGGTGTGGCCGCGTGGCGGCGCCCTGAAGGGCGGGCGCTTTACTGGACGCGCCTGGGCACGGCCGGCGCTTTCGCCGTGGCGGCAGGCGCCGGGCTGGCGTGGCATTTCGCTGGCGATGTCAAGCCCACCATGGTGCGCTCTTTGGCGTTGGGCGGGCTTTGGGCCTTGGGCACGGGCGCCTTGGCGCTGACCAACCCGCGGGGGGTGAAAAATCCTGCCCCGCGCTGGGAACGCGGCTGGGGCTGGGCGGTGGCGCTGTGGGTGGCGCTGGATTTGCTGGCGGCAGGCTGGGGGTTGAACCCGGCGGTGCGAGCGGTAGAAGTTTATGGTGCGACGCCGCCCCAGGTGGCCCCGGCCGCGGCGCAGGCGGGCGAGGGGCGGGTATATTTGCCCCCCAATGTGGTCGACGTGGTGGAATTTGGGCATTATTTCCGCTTCAAGAGTTTTTTGCCCCCTGCCGATGGCTGGGGCGGCTTGCGGGCTTCCATGCTGCCCAATTTGACCCTCCTCGACGGCGTTGCTGCGGCAAACAATTTCGACCCCATGCTGCCGGTGCGGGCGGATTGGTACGCGCGTGCTGCCAATGCCCAGCCACCGCTGGCGCGGGAACGCCTGTGGGCGCGCTGGGGTGTGCGGGTGGTGGTGCAGGCAGCCGATGAACCGCCGTATCGCGAAACGCTGCAACTGCTGACGGTTTCCGAGCCGCTGGCGCGCTGGGTGCCGCGGGCGGTGTGGGTGGCCGATGGCGAGGCCGCGTGGGGCGAGGTGGCGCGGCGGGCGCGGGAAGGCGGCGCGGCATGGCAGTGTACCGTGGTGCTGGAAGGTGCGCCTCAGCCCAGTGAACCGGCGTGCAGCACCACGTGGTCGGTTGCAGCAGTGGCGCACACGCCCAACCGCGAAGTGTGGGACGTGCACGCGCCGCAGGATGGCGGTTTTGTGGTGTTTTCCGAGGTGTGGTATCCGGGCTGGGAAGCGTTCGTAGATGGCAAGCCAACGCGCCTTTACCGCGCCGATTATCTTTTCCGCGCGGTGGCCGTGCCTGCGGGCGAGCACCAAATTGTGCTGCGTTACCGCCCTGAGGCGTTTTACGCTGGGCTGCTGGTGAGTTTGCTGGCTGTGGGGGTGTGGTGGGCGCTCTGGCGGGGCAACCGTTTCGCTTTGGGAAGCGTGCCCGCGGATGAAGGCGGATAATCACGGAAAGGCGCGGATTTTTAGGACGCCAAGAACACCAGGGCGCCAAGGAGGGATAACGCGGAGGCTTGGGGGGGGGCGCGAATTGGTTATGGGTGTTACGCTTTCGACGCTTTTTGCCCAATCAGCCTTAATCTGTGCTCGTCTGTGTAATCCGTGGTTCCCCCTCCCTGATGCGTTGCAAGGCATCGAGGGCAGCGGCCTTGGTGGCTTCCCGCTTGCTGGGGCCTGTGCCCACGCCCCAGGGTTCGCCATCAACCCGCACTTCGATGCGAAAGATGCGTTGGTGTTCGGGGCCTTCTACGCTGATGGTGTGGTAGGTGGGGGAGGCGTGCCCGCGTGCCTGCACCCATTCCTGCAATACGCTCTTGGGGTCTTCGTCGAGGCGCTGTTCCAGAATCAACGCAATGGCAGGCTCTAACAGTGGCATGAGGAATGCCCGCACGGTTTCCAGCCCGCTATCCAGGTAGAGGGCGCCGATGAGGGCTTCGAAGGTAGCGGAAAGCAGCGTATCGCGCTCGCGTCCGCCATTGGCGGCCTCGCCGCGCCCCAGGCGCATGGCGCGCCCTAAGTCGATCTGGCGGGCAAAGGCGGCCAGTTGGTCGCGGCACACCAGCGCGGCGCGAATACGGGTCAGGTCGCCTTCCCGCTTTTCGGGGAAGCGGTGATAGAGCCATTCGCCAACGAGGAAATCGAGGATGGCGTCGCCGAGGAATTCCAGCCGCTCGTTGTCTTCCGGTGCGTCGCGATATTCGTTGAGGTAGGAGCGGTGGGTCAGCGCCCGCATGAGCAGCCCCATGTTGCGGAACGATAGCCCTACACGCTGGGCAAATTCCTGAGGGGTTTCGGTGGTCATGGCGTTCTCCTGCATGGGGGAACGCGACAAGCGCTGACTGCCCAAGAGGCTTGGGCAGTCGGTGTTTGTCGTGTTCGCTTTGGGATGCGGCGATCTATGTGTAAGCGCGCAGCACCAGGATCGCGTTGTGCCCGCCAAAGCCGAACGCGTTGCTCACCGCAACCTTGACCGGCCATTGGCGCGCTTCGTTGGGCACGTAGTCCAGGTCGCATTCGGGGTCGGGCGTTTGGTAGTGGATGGTGGGCGGGACGATGTTCTCGCGAATGGCCTGAATGCACAAAATGGCTTCCAGGGCGCCGGTGGAACCCATCATGTGCCCGGTCATGGATTTGGTCGAGGATACCGGAATTTTGTAAGCCAGGTCGCCGAAAACGCGCTTGAGGGCGTGGGTTTCGGAAACGTCGTTGAGTTGGGTGGCGGTGCCGTGGGCGTTGATGTAATCCACCGCGTCCAGCGGCACCCCGGCGGTTTCCAGCGCCAGCAGAATGGCTTTGGCCCCCGCAGCGCCTTCGGGGTGCGGCGCGGTGACATGGTAGGCATCGGCGGTCGCACCATAGGCTGCCAGTTCGGCCAGAATTTCCGCCCCGCGGGCTTTGGCGTGGCTTGCGCTTTCCAGCACCAGAATGCCGGCGCCTTCGCCCATTACCAGCCCGTCGCGATTCTTGTCGAAGGGCTGCGGCGTCATGCTCCAGTCGTCGTTGCGGCGGGAAAGCGCCCCAAGACGGTCGAAGCCGCCCACGCCGGTGTAGGTGATGGTGGCCTCGCTGCCGCCGGTAATGGCAACATCCACCACGCCGGAGCGAATCAGGTGCCACGCCACACCGATGCCGTCGTTGCCCGACGCACAGGCCGAGGCCGTGGAGAACGAGGGCCCCTGAAAGCCGTAGCGCATGGCAATCAGCGAGGCCGCGCCGTTTGCCATCAGCATGGGAATGACGAACGGGCTGATGCGCGAGGCGTCGCGCTCGTGGGCGATGAGGATGTTTTCCGCCAGCCGTTCCAGCCCGCCAATGGCGGAAGCCACGATGACAGCAATGCGGTAAGGGTCTTCTTCGTCTGCCGAAATGCCTGCCTGGGCAATGGCTTCCTGGGCGGCAGCGATGGCAAATTGCTCGAACCGGCTGGTGCGGCGCACCTCTTTACGGTCCATGGCGCGCGTTGGGTCGAAGTTTTTGACCTCCGCGGCGATGTGCACCTTGAGTTCCGAGGAATCGAAGAGGGTGATGGGGCCCGTGCCGGAGGTGCCTTTGAGGGCGTTTTCCCACGTTTCGGCCACGGTGTGGCCGATGGGGTTGACGGTTCCCATGCCGGTAATTACCACGCGTTCGGGCATCGCTGTTTCTCTCCTTGTTTGGGGGAATAGGCGGTGAGAGCCTTGAAGCCGCTGCCCGTGAGTACGGCCACGATGGGGTCGGGAGCGCAGTTAGCGATTTGCCGCAGCGCGTCCCACACGAGGGCAGAGGTCGGTTCGACGAAAAAGCCGCGCTGGGCGAGGGCTTCCCGCGCAGGCAGGATGTTTTCCTCTTCGACCACGAGGAAGGTGCCGTTGTGGTTTTCGATGGTGTGCAGCAACGCATCGCCCCACACAGGCCAACGCACGCGCACGCCTTCGGTAGCCGTGGGCACCTGGTCGGAAACCCACCCCAGGGCTTCACGCCCGCCGCGGAAAATTGCCCATACCGGGGCGCACGCCAACGCCTGCACGCCGAAGAGGCGCGGCATTTTGGCAATCAGCCCTGCCTGGTGCAGCGCCAGGAAGCCGCGGGCAATGCCGAGCAGCAGCCCGCCGTGCCCCACAGGGGCAACCACCGAGCCGGGTGCGCCCATTTGCTCGTAGATTTCGTAGGCAATGGTAGCGAAGCCGTCGAGGCCAATGGGCAGGTGGGCGTGGCTGGCATAGGGCACGCCGCGCTCGGCTTCCTGCCGGGCGGCTTCGGCGGTTGCCGAGCGAGGGCCGTCCACCGTGATGACCTCTGCGCCGTAAGCAGCCATTTGGGTGCGTTTGATGCGTGAACCGTAGGAAGGCACGTAGACGCGGGCATGGATGCCGGCCCGGGCGGCATAAGCGGTAAAGGCTGCCCCGGCATTGCCTGAGGAATCTTCCACCGCCTCGGCGACGCCGCGTTGTTTCAGGAAGGCGGCCAGCAGCGCCGCCCCGCGGTCTTTGTGGGAGGCGGTGGGGTTGATGTATTCCAGTTTGAAAGCAATCTGCCGCCCAAAGGCTTCGTCACGAATGAGGGGGGTGTTGCCTTCGCCTAAACTGACGGTGGGGGCATCGGCAGGCAGGCCAAAAGCGTGCCGATAGCGCCAGATGCCGGGCTGCGTTGGGTCGATGGCGTTGAGGTCAAAGGTCGGCACTTCCGCACGGTCGAACACGCCGCCGCATTTTGGGCAGCGATAGGGCAGGCCTTCGTCGGGGTAGGGCGTGCCGCAAGAGGTGCAGCGCCAGGGAGATGTCATAAGGTGCTCCAGGGGCAGATGCTTCAGTGTCAGGTGTTCTGGTGTCAGGTGTTGGGGGCGGTTTCGTCGGCGGCGGAGGGGCGGTAATGCCCGTGTACCCAGTGCTGCCCTTGGGGGCTGATTTCTTTCTTCCACACGGGCACGATTTCTTTCAGGCGGTCGATGCCATAGCGTGCGGCCTCGAAGGCGCCGTCGTGACGGTGCGGTGCGGCGCAGGCCACCAGCGTGGTGGGCGCGCCCACCGTCAG
>JALVOR010000342.1 GCA_027026295.1 Anaerolineales bacterium
GGGCAGAGGAGAGCATGGGAAACCTCCTGGGGAAGGGTGGGGAAAAACGAAAAGCCCCCCGACCGGCGGTCGGGGGGCGGTAATGAACCTTGGGTTGGCGGCTGTTCAGGGGCCAAACGCCAAAGGCCCGCCGGCCGGTCGGTGGCCGTGGGTGGTGCGGGCCTTCTTCTGCTTCATGCCCCAGAGGGCAGGGAAAGCGATCGTTGTCGTGTTTGACATGGCTTTGGACTCCTTCAGTATAAGTTTAGCCTGCTTTGGCGAAATGTCAACCTGTCGGCGGTAAAAATTGTGTAAAAAAGGTAGGGGAGGAGGGAGCGGCCTGTCCGTTGGGTTCTCTGATATTTCGCTATTTTCTCGCGACGAGTTAACAACCCTCTTACGTTCGCTACTTCAAAACCGTGCTATAATGGAGTTGTACAAACCCGGGGATGAAAGGCTTCGACGGAGGAGGTAAGATCCCGGATTGCGAGCCGAGAGGCGCCGAACTCGTAAAATCAGCGCACAAAATAAGTGCCAACCGCACAAACGTTGCTGCCATGCCCCTTGCTGCGTAAGCAGTTCGTGGCAGGCACAACCGCCTCAACATGAGGCGGCGTCCGCCCACCCCGCTCCCTGGCCGGAGGTGGTGTCGGGCGTGACAAAGCCAGGGTGCCGCACGGGATGCCGCTCACCGTGTGAAAGAGGCGCTTTCGGGCGCCGGCGGCTTGCCTGGCATGTCCCCTTGGTCGGTCGTGGGGCTGCCGGGCGAGAACAAACGGCCGACTACGCTCGTAGAGAATCCGAGGGTTGACTCTTCCGGACGCGGGTTCGATTCCCGCCATCTCCACCTGGAAACAGGCAGGCACGGCCTGCCTGTTTGGGGTTAAGTAACTGTTTAGCCCTGGCAAAGCGAAACCACAGATGCTGCAGAGCAAAAACCACAGAAAGTACAGAAACGCCGCCAAAAACACAGAAATGGGGCAATTCGTGAAGCGTTACTTCGTCAATTCGTAGAAAACCAAAGCAACACCATGCCGAATTCAACCTCTTCTGTGCCCCTTTGTGCCTCGGCATTATCCCTTCTTTGCGCCTTGGTGTTAAAAAATCCGTGTGTATCTGTGACGATCCGTGTCATCCGTGGCCTATCCTTCCAAGGCTGAACAGTTACGCTTCGACAACATTTGCCTGCACCTTCTTCCGCGTCTCATTCCCCCAAACCGACACAGATGTTGTATAATTTGAGCGACATACTTTCAAGGAGGTGCTGTCATGGGTAAAGGCGACCGCCGCACCCGCCGCGGGAAGATCTGGCGGGGCTCGCATGGGAATGCCCGTCCCAAGCCGAAGAAAGTCAAGAAGCAGGCCAAGTAGTTTCGGCAACCCCCACCGGCATGGTGAGGGGTTTTGCCTTTAATTCTGTGCCCCGTGCCCTGTACCCTGTGCCCCGCCGCCCGTGCCTACAACAACGATGGCGGGTCAACAATGGCTTCCCATTCCCCCAAAGGGAAGCCGCGCAGGGCGGCGGCGGGGTCGGGGCCGCGCAGGATGATGTGCCAGCAATAGCGCCCCCGCTCGCGGGCGAAGAAGCACGGCGCAGGCCCAATCAGGCGGGTGGCCACATGTCCTTTGGCCTGCAGGTGGGCGCGCAGGCGCTTTGCCATCGCCTCGGCCTGCTCGCGGGCGCGCTCGGCTTCCCATGCCTGCAGCCGCAGCCGCAGCAAGTGGGTGTAGGGTGGGTAGCCCAGTTTGCGGCGGTAGGCGAGTTCCTGACGGTAGAAGGCGAGGAAATCGTGCCGCGCGGCGGCCTGGATGGCGTAGTGTTGGGGCATGTAGGTCTGCAAAATGACCTGACCGCCCAGGGGGCTGCGCCCTGCGCGCCCGGCCACCTGGGTGAGCAACTGGAAGCCGCGCTCGGCGGTGCGGTAATCGGGCAGGGTCAGCCCCACATCGGCCAGCACGATGCCCACCAGGGTGACAAAGGGCAGGTCAAGCCCCTTGGCTAACATCTGGGTGCCGATGAGCACATTGGCGCGACGGGCAACGAAGTGGCTGAGAATGGCCTCGTGGCCGCCCTGGGCGGCGAGGCTGTCGGCGTCCCAGCGCAGGGTGCGCGCTGCGGGGAAGTGGCGCTGCACCTCGGCTTCCACCCGCTCGGTGCCGGTGCCGTAAGGCTTCAGGCGCTCGCCGCCGCACTTGGGGCAGCGGGCGGGCATCTTCCGCCGGTAGCCGCAGTGGTGGCACACCAGGGCGTTTTCCTCATGGTGGTAAGTGAGGGGCACATCGCAGCGGGGGCATTTGGCGACATAACCACAATCGCGGCAGAAAACATAGGTGGCGCTGCCGCGGCGGTTGAGGAACAAAATGGCCTGCTCGCCGCGCTGCAGGGTGGTTTCCAGCCCGGCGAGCAGGGCGCGGCTGAAAATGCCCGTGTGCCCGCTGCGGAGTTCGGCGCGCATGTCCACCACCTGCACGGGGGGCAGGTCGGCGGCGAGGGCATCGCCTTCGGCGGGGGTGTAGGCAGGCGTGCTGAGCGCCCCGACGCGCTGCTGTTGAGCGGCCACGGTGTCGCGGTGCGCCAGCACCCGGTTGGGCAGTTCCAGCAGGGTAATGCGCCCCTTGCGGGCGCGGGCGTAAGTGACGATGTCGGGGGTGGCCGAGCCGAGCAGGGTCAGGGCGGGGGCAATTTCGCCGTAGCGCAGGGCGGCCTCGCGGGCGTGGTAATAGGGCAGGCGGTCGTTGAAGTAGGCTTCCTCGTGGCTTTCGTCCACCACAATCAGCCCCAGAGCGGGGAAGGGGGCAAAAAGGGCGCTGCGCGGCCCAATGAGCACCTGAATTTCTCCGCGGCGCACCCGCAGCCAGGTGTCGTAGCGTTCCCCGGCGGTGAGGCGGGAATGCAGCACGCCCACTACCGCCCCAAAGCGGGCGCGAAAGCGGGCGATGGTTTGGGGCGTAAGGGCAATTTCGGGCACCAGCACCACCGCCTGCCGCTCCAGAGCAAGGGCTTCGGCCACGGCACGCAGG
>JALVOR010000343.1:0-2774 GCA_027026295.1 Anaerolineales bacterium
CTGGATGTGCGCCCCGAGACGGTCAACAAATACGCCGCGCTCGACGGCCGCACCAACCCCGACGGCTCCCCCATCCAGGTCACCGGCGAAGAAATCTTGCATAAACTGCCCGACATCATCGACTTCTGCAAGACCTACCTGGGCGTCGACCCGATCAAAGAGCCCATGCCTGTGCAGCCCACGGCGCACTACGCGATGGGTGGCATCCCCACCAATGTCCACACCGAAGTGCTTTCCGACGAAAAAGGCACCGTGGTGCCCGGCCTCTACGCGGCGGGCGAAAACGCGTGCGTGTCCGTCCACGGCGCCAACCGCCTGGGCACCAACTCGCTGCTCGACCTGGTGGTCTTCGGCAAGGAAGCCGGCATTTACGCAGCCGAATATGCCGCGGGTGCCGAGTTTGCCCCCCTGCCCGACGATGCAGCCGATTTTGCCCGCGCGCAACTCGACCGCATCCGCAACAGCAAGGGCAAAGAACGCGTCGCCGACATCGTGAGCGAAATGAAGCACACGATGATGGATCACGTCGGCGTGTTCCGCACCGAAGAGGGTATGCAGGAAGCCCTGAACAAAGTTCGCGAACTCAAGGAACGCTTCCAGCACATCCACATTGACGATACCGGCTCGGTGTTCAACACCGACCTGATCACCGCCTGGGAAATGAGCAACCTGCTCGACCTGGCAGAAATTACGACAGCCTCAGCCCTGGCCCGCAAGGAAAGCCGCGGCGCACATTCCCGCGACGACTTCCCCAAGCGGGATGACCAAAACTGGCTGAAGCACACCCTGGCCTGGGCCCGTGAAGATGGCGAAATCGAACTGCGCTACAAACCCGTCGTCATCACCAAGTACCAGCCCAAGGAACGCGTGTACTAAGGAGGCGGCGCGATGCAAGTCACCTTGAAAATCCTACGCTATAACCCCGAAAAAGACGCTCAGCCGCATTACGAGCGCTACAGCCTCGATGCGGAGCCAACCGACCGCATTTTAGACGTGCTGGAGAAAATCAAGGCTTATGAAGACGGCACGCTGACCTTCCGCCGCTCCTGCGCCCACGGCATCTGCGGTTCGTGCGCCATGCGCATCAACGGCCGCAACCGGCTGGCCTGCAAAACCCTGATTCAGACCCTCGACACCAGCAAGGAAATTACCGTCGAGCCGATTCTGGGCCTGCCGCGGGTGAAAGACCTTGTCGTGGACATGACCACCTTCTTCGACAACTACAAGAAGGTGATGCCCTACTTCATCAACGACGAGCCGTTGCCGGAAGACGGCCGCGAGCGGCTGCAATCGCCCGAGGAGCGGGAACGCTTCGACGACACCACCAAGTGCATCCTCTGCGGCGCGTGCACCACGTCGTGCCCCACTTTCTGGGCCGACAACAGTTATGTAGGCCCCTCGGCCATCGTCAACGCCCACCGTTTCATCTTCGACAGCCGCGACCGCGCCGCCGCCGAGCGCCTCAAGATTCTCGCGGGCGAAAGCGGCGTGTTCCGCTGCCGCACGGCCTTCAACTGCACCGAGGCCTGCCCGCGCGAAATCGAAATCACCAAAGCCATCGCCGAAGTCAAGCGGGCTATCCTCACTGGCCGCCTGGACTAACGCGCATTCCCCCTCGCCACAAACAAGACCTGTCAGGTCGGCGAGACCTGACAGGTCTTTATGTTTAACGCAAAGGCGCAAAGCGTGATGCAAAGACGCAGAGGGGAGGCGCTAAGGCCACCAAGAGAGGCAACCAAGCAACGAAGTAACCAGCCCCTCTTTACCCCAATACCTCAGTCCCTCTCTTCCCCTTCGGGCGAAGACGGCAGCACCCGCCGGATGCCGCTGCCAGGCTGTGGCGGGCCAACGATGCCTTCTTCCTCCATGGCATCAACCATGCGGGCAGCACGCGTGTAGCCAATGCGCAGGCGGCGCTGCAACAGCGAAGCCGAAGCCTTGCCCTCCTGCCGCACCAACGCCACGGCTTGCTCCCAGAGGGGGTCACGCGGCTTCTTGGGAGCGGCTTCCTCCATCTCTTCCCAAATCGGCTTCTGCTTTAGCGGAATGCCCGGCGGGGGGGCATCTACAATGCCGCCGATGCCGGGCACGTCGGCGCTGCCAAAATTGCGCCAGTAAGCCACCACACGCCGGATTTCATGGTCGGCGACGAACACGCCCTGCAGGCGCACCGGCTCCGGCGCGTCGGGGGCCATGAAAAGCATGTCGCCGCGCCCCAGTAGCCGCTCCGCGCCGGGCTGGTCGAGAATCACGCGACTGTCAACGCCGGAAGCCACGGCAAAGGCAATCCGCGCCGGGAAGTTGGCTTTGATGATGCCGGTAACCACATCCACCGAGGGGCGTTGCGTAGCGATGACCACATGGATGCCGGTGGCACGCGCCAGTTGCGCCAGGCGGGTTATCGTGCGCTCGGTGGTTTCCGGCGCCAACATCATCAGGTCGGCCAGTTCGTCGATCACTACCACCAGATAGGGCAGCCTGTCACGCCCGTTGCGCTCAGCATCTTTGTTGTAATCGGCAATGTGACGCTTGCCCGCCTTGGCAAACAGTTTGTAGCGCCGCTCCATTTCGTGGGTCACCCATTGCAGCGCGCCGACCACCCGCTCGAGTTCCACCACCACTGGCGCCAGCAGGTGCGGAATGCCGTTGTAGCCGCTGAGTTCCACCCGCTTAGGGTCAACCAGCAGCAGGCGCAGGTCGTCGGGGGTGTTGTGCAGCAGCAGGCAGGTGATGATGCCGTTGACGCACACCGATTTGCCCGAACCAGTCGCACC
>JALVOR010000343.1:2784-9000 GCA_027026295.1 Anaerolineales bacterium
CGGCCACCGCGTTACCGGCCACGTCTTTGCCCAAGGCAAAGCGTAGCGGCGATTTCAACCTGCGGAAGGCTGTACTTTCGATGACCTGCCGCAGCGTGACGGGGGCGGCTTCCTCGTTGGGTACTTCGATGCCGACGTAGCCCTTGCCCGGCACAGGGGCCTGAATACGCACCCGTTTGGCGGAAAGCGCCAGCGCGAGGTCGTCAGCCAGTGAGGCGATTTTGGAAACCCGCACCTTGGTCTGCCCTTTGCGGCTTTCCACATAGCCCGGCTCGACGCCAAACAGCGTCACCGTAGGGCCGCGCTGCACTTCCACCACTTTTGCAGGCGCATTGAACAGGGCGAGCGTTTCTTCGATGAGGCGGGCGCGGGCTTCGGTTTCCTCAGCCTGGTAGGTCTCTTCGGCAGCGTCATCGAGCATGTCGTCAATGTCGGGCAACACCCATTCGGGTTTCTCTGGCGGGGAATCCGCCTCTGGCGGCGCGGCGGGGGCTTCCCCCGAAGAGGAAAACGATGCAACGGCAACCGCCGGGGAACTTTCCGCAGAAGTCGGCTTCGGAGACATCAAACGGACCCGAAGGCGGGCAAAAAAAGCCGCCCACGCCCGCCGAAAATGGCGAAGCAGCGGCGGCACCCAGCGGAACAAATCGGCCACCGGACGGTTGAGGACAAAAGCCATGCCCAGCACCAGCCCGGCAAACAGCATCACCGCCGCGCCCGCACCGCCCAACAGGGCCTTGAGCACCCACAACAGGAACGCACCGACATAGCCGCCGCCCCGTCCTCCGGCAGCAGCGGCAAAGGTGGCGGTGCGGGTGTCTTCCAGCAGGGGTAGGTGCAATATCGCCAGCACCACAGCGTAAAGCAGCACCAGACCGGTAACCCGCTCGGCACTGAGGGCAGGGAAGCGCGCACTGCGGCGAAAAGTAATGCCCAACCCAAACGCCAGCAGCCACAGCGGGAACAGCCACAGCCCCCATCCCAAGGCATGCTGCCAGAACGCCGCCCACGGGTGCAGCGCCGTGCCCTGCGGCCAAAGCAGGCTCGCGAGGGTCAGCAGCCCTGCAATTACCAGCGCCGCACCGCCCAGATCGCGCTTGCGCTCCGGCGAAATCTGCAGGCGCTTACCGATTTCCGAAGCACCCTGTTTCTTTGCGGAAGCCGTAGCCCTGGCATTAGTGCGCTTGCGTTTGGACGCCTTCCCCCCGCGAGCAGCCGTGCTCTTTTTCTTCGTTGTGCTTTTGCGTTTCGTTTTTTTGGAAGGCATGGTCAAAGCCAATGGGAAATCGCGACAAACGAACCACAGCGATCTCGCAAATTCTACCGATTTTTCCTACGAAATCTGTGCGGTTCCGCGATGGAAATACTTCAATACCAGACCCGGAAGGAGGTTTGCGTCATGCCGGAATGGCTGCCGGCAGTTACGACCACCTGCACAACAACCCGCCCCACCACATTGGGCGTATCAAACCCAATGACCGCTACCCCCTGGTCATCTGTGTAATAAACCTCCCCGTTCACAGGGCTCTCGATGGCCGCACCGTCCACGTTCATCAAGGTGATGTGCATTGCCGCGTGCGGCAACGGTGTGCCGGTCTGGTCGGTGGCAAGCACGTACAAGGTCTGCGGGCGATTGCGGGAGGTCGTCACCTTCTCTACCGTCGCCAAGACCCGCACCGAAACCACGCTGCGGGCAGGCGCAAAATTGCCGGGGGGGACTGGCTGGCGGGCGCTCTTGTCAGGTTCCTGCATCTGGAAATACCACTCGCCCAAATCGCTGGGCACAATGCGCCCGTTCTGGTATACCAGCCGAGCCGCCACAAAATACTGCACCAGCACGCCATCTTCCCAAAGGGCATCGCTCACCGGCGGGCCGATCACGGCCCCGTAGCGGCGGTAAAAAGCCAGGAATTCATAGCACATGGCATGGTCGTTAACGCGCTCACAGCCGGTCAGGGAAAGCGGGCTTTCCACCGGCATGCGTTGCAGGTCTTTGAAGGCTTCCCAAAAAATCAGCCCCAGCCCCAAGGTAGTCGGGTAAACATCCCCGGCGCGCTGCTGGAGCACGCCGCGCTGGAAATATTGCAGCGTCACGCCTTCATGCTCAACGGTTTCGGTAATCGGGTAGCCAAAGAGGAATTCAGCGTCGGGAATGCTCTCGTAAACCTCAAGGAATGCCCCCCCCACGGTGTGACCGGTTTCCGGGAAATAGCGCCGCTGCTCTTCGCCCCGCACGCGCCAAACCTCCCCGATGCCTGCCAGCAGGCCGAGCAGCAACACGAAAAGAGCAAAACGGCGGACGCGGTTTTCCATGCTTTGATTATAGCACGGTCGGCGGTGTATCGGCACCTCAAATTGCTCCAAAATCGCCACAGGGCACCCGAAAAGGTGCCCTTGTGGTCGTTCGCGTACACAGGGCTTACCCGGCAGCCCCGCCCTCTTCTCCTGCGGAAACGGCAGCAGGGCGCAGGTGCAGGGACGCTTCGGCGTGGGCTTCCACCGCCTCGCGCGACCACAACATCGGGTGGTGCCTGCCTTCCAGCCACAGCAACGCCTGGTCGCCGTAGTGGGGGCTTGCCAGCCGCCCCGACTGCCCCGGCAACACCACCATGCGGGCGTTGTCCCAGTTGGCGAGGTCGAAAATCTGCCGCTGGGAAGGTGCAAAGTTGAGGGTTTTGTAAGGATCCTGCGGGAAGAAGGCCGTCTGCAAGGGGGTATCGGTGTCGCCGCCTACCATCAGCGGGGGCAGGTTGAAAATCTTGTCCAATGGCGGCTGGGTGCCCAGCAGGTGCTCTAACGGCAGGTAGTGCAGTGTGCTCCACTGCCAGCCTGTTGGGTTTTCCCCAAGGTTTGCGCGCAGCCATTGGATGGCCGTACGCAGGCCCTCGGTCAGCCATACCTCCCGCCCGCCGGCTTGCTGCACCCACCAGTTGTCGGGCGAGCGCAGCATCCGTAGCAGCGCCACCACGTCGTGACCATAGAATTCGGAAGAATACAGCACCAGGGGATGAAAACCCTGCCCCATCACGCGGTAAGTCAGGGCATCGCCCACGCCAGCCCGCAAGAGATTGCGCACCAAGGTGTAGCGGACAACCTCGTACACCGTGCCGCCCACCGTGTCGGGCGTGAGGCGGAAATCCCATTCGCGAAGCAGGCGCAGGGCAAGGGCGGCGTCGGGGTCATCGCTCTGGAAGCCTTCCAGCGCGGCGACGAATTCCTGCCCCGGCAGCGAAGTCACGTCCACCTGCATGGCGGCGTGGTCGTCCAAAGTCAGCCGTTCCTTTGCAGTGAGCATCTGCTCAATGCGGCGGGCGCGGTAGCCGTTCATCCAGATGTTGCCCAAGAAGTGAGGGTAGTCGTCATCCACCACTTTGTTGTTGGTGTTGATGAAATAGCCCTTTGCCGGATTGAAAGCGTGGGGCATTTCTTCGAAGGGCACCTCGCCCACCCAGTCATACTCACCCGTCCAGCCCGGCGCGGGCACGTTGCCATCGCCCTTGCCGCGCACGGGAATTTTGCCGGTCGTCCAGAAGCCAATGTTGCCTTCCACATCGGCGTAACCGATGTTGAGTTGCGGCGCTTCAATCCAGCGCATGGCCTCGACGAAATCATCCCAGCCCGCGGCCTGGTTGAGCAGCCACCAGCCGCGAATCACTTCCGCCGGGCGGAGCGCCATGGAACACACCGTCAGCCGCTCCACGAAGTCGGCTTCCTGCCGCATTTTCGGCCCGTAGGGCGTCACCCCGGAAATGACCGGCCCGTGGTGGGTGATGACCACCTTCTCAACGACCGGTTCACCGCGCCCCTTCACCGGAATGCGCTCTTCGACCACCTGCGCCTGCCGCCAGCCTTCGCCAAAGCGGTAACGGGCAGGGTCGTTGGGGTCGAAACGCTCCACGAACAGGTCTTCGGCATCGGTATAAGCCAGGGTAACACCCCAGCCAATGCGCTCGTTATGCCCCACCAGCACCAGCGGCACGCCGGGCAGGCTCATGCCGCTCACCTTGAAACCGCCTGCTTCGAGGTGATTCTCGTACCACACACCCGGCACGCCGATTTTCAAGTGCATGTCGTTTGCCAACACCGCGCCGCCGGTTTCGCTGCGGGAAGCCAACACTGCCCAAAGATTGCTGCCCTGCCCGCGGGCCAGAAACGGCCCCTGGGCGCGGTGCAGGCTGCCGTCGGGGTCAAGGCGGTTGAATTCAATGCCCTCGGGCAGCGAAAGCGGATTGTTTTCGGGATAGTGGATCTCCCAATCGGCGGCGTGTTCCGGCCCCACGGCCTCGGCAAGTTCGCCGCGCACCAACGCACCCTGCCAGCCGTGAGAAAGTTCCCACACCATCAGGCGCACAATGGACAGCGTATCTTCGGGGCGCCATGCCTCCGGCCATATCCGCAGCAGCGTAAAGCCCACCTCGTGCTGGCCTTCCATGTTGCGGATGAACGCGTTCACACCATCGGCATAGGCTGTCAAAATGCCTCGCAGGTCATCGGGAATCCGCGCCCACTCTTCGCGAGCGAGGCGCCCAAAGCCAAAAGTGCGCACCATGCGATCGGTTTCCAACGCCATCTCGCCGAAAATCTCGCTCAAACGACCCTGCGCCACCCGGCGGGCAATTTCCATCTGAAAAAGGCGCTCCTGGGCGTGCACGTAGCCCTGAGCAAAGAAAAGGTCACGCTCGCTGCTTCCATAAATGTGCGGCACGCCCCAGCGGTCGCGCACGATCTCGACTTCCGCCCCCAGCCCCGGCACCTTCACCGTGCCCTCTATCGTTGGCAAACGGCGCTTGCTCAAGCGGGTCAGAATGGCTCTCAGAGGCGGCGTAAGTAATGAATGCAGGAACGACATGGAGACCTCCTGTCAAAATTGGAAAAGGCCGTAACTGTTCAGCCTTGAGAAATAGGCCGCGGATAACGCGGATGGCCGCGGATTTTTAGAACGCCAAGAAACGGAAGTGAACGTTGTGCCTTTCAGCGTTTTTTGGTAATTGCTGAACCTGAACAGTTGTCATTGCGAGCCGCCCCTCGCTGCGCTCGGCGCAGGCTCCGGCGGCGTGGCAATCCCCCACAAACCTGTAGAGGAGATTGCTTCGCTCGCTGATGCTCCCTCGCAATGACATCGCAGAGAGTCACCTTTTCCAAGCAGATGTGCTGAGCAGTTACGTTTTTTGCCCAATCTGTGCTAATCTGTGAAATCCGCGGAATCTCTGTGGTTTTCCCGGCTCAGGTTGAATAGTTACAAAAGGCCGGGCATTTTTCAGCGTCGCCCAGATTGCCGCAAAATGCGCTCGTAAACCTCGCTGCGTTTCCAGCCGCTGGCAGCCGCCACCCGGCGGGCAAGCGCTGAGGGGCTTTCCCCGGCAGCCAGCCCTTCGGCAATGGCAGCGGCGAGCATCTCCTCCGTCCAGCGGGAAGCCGCCGCGCCGCCGACCACGAGAACGAATTCACCTCGCGGTTCGCGGGTGGCAAAGTGGGCAATGGCATCGCCCACCGTGCCGCGGATGAATTCCTCGTGCTGCTTGGTGAGTTCACGCGCCACGGCAAGGGGGCGGTCAGCGCCGAAAACAGCGGCCAAATCGTCGAGGGCCGCGCGCAGGCGCTGGGGTGTTTCCAGAAAGAGCAGGGTGTAGGGCACACCGGCCACGCCTTCCAAAAAAGAGCGGCGGGCTGCGGTCTTGCGGGGCAGGTAGCCCAGGTAAAGAAACGCTTCAGCGGGCAAGCCCGATGCAATCAGCGCTGTTAGTAGCGCGCTCGCCCCCGGCACGGGGGTCACGCGGTGGCCGGCTTCCAGCGCCGCGCCCACAATGGCCGCGCCCGGATCGTTGATGAGCGGCGTGCCGGCGTCGGAAACCAGCGCGACGTCGCCGCCCGCGAGGGCTTCCAGCAGGCGGGGCACCCGGCGGCGCTCGTTGTGTTCGTGGTAACTGATGAGGGGCGTGTGGATGTCGTAATGCTGCAGCAGAACGGCGGTGCGGCGGGTGTCTTCGGCGGCAATCAGGCTGACTTCCCGCAGCACCCGCAGCGCTCGCAGGGTGATGTCTTCCAGGTTGCCAATGGGCGTGGCGACGAGGTAGAGGGTGGACATGGGGCGGGAAAACTACCCGGCAACCAGAATGGTGCGGGCGGGCGCACCTTCGCTGCCCACGAGTTTCAGCGGCAGGCAATAGAGCGTGTAGCGCCCCGGCGGCACGAGGGAGAGGTCGAGGGTTTCAATGA
>JALVOR010000344.1 GCA_027026295.1 Anaerolineales bacterium
CCTTCCCACGGTCTCGCCCACCCCTACGGCTTCGCCCACGCCCACCCAACCTACCTGCTGGCAGGAAGGCGGCCAAATCCGCTCGGCAGAACTGCCCTCGAAGTTCCTGCCCTATGCCATGCCAGTGCTGGTATACACACCGCCATGCTACAACTCCCAACCCCTGCGGCATTACCCGGTACTCTACCTCATCCACGGGCAGAATTTCAACGAACATCAGTGGGTCAACCTGGGCGCGACGAAAATTGCCGACCGGCTGATTGCCTCGGGCGAAGCGCCGCCCTTCATCATCGTAATGCCCGGCGAACGCTCGTGGGAAGAGCCCGCCGACACCGGATGGGACGAAGCCTTTTTGCAGGTGCTCATGCCGTGGGTGGAAAGCAACTTCCGCACCTACCACAACCGCCGCTACCGCGCCATTGGGGGGCTTTCCCGCGGGGCAGCATGGGCAATCCATTTGGGGCTTTCCCATTGGGAACTGTTCGGCAGCATTGGCGGCCACAGCCCGCCAGTGTTCTGGGAAGACGTCTCCCATATCAAAACCTGGCTGGCAAACATTCCTGAAGACCAATGGCCGCGCATCTATCTGGATATCGGCAGAGGCGACCAGGCGCCAATCCTGGCATCTGCCCGCTGGTTCGAAGACCTGCTCACACAAAACAATTACCCCCACGAATGGCACCTCAACCTCGGCCTGCACAACGAAGATTACTGGCGCGCCCACACCGAGGAATACATCCGCTGGTATGCCGCCGGATGGCCGCAGACCACGCCGTGATGAAGCCAAATTTTTCGCTTGAAACCGGCAATCCCGCAAACAAAAACCCTCACCCAAATTCAGGGTGAGGGTTTCGCTTTGTCAGTATCGTTCAGCCTATATAAGGAAAAACCGCAGATTCCGCAGAAAAACATCCACTGATTTCACAGATTAGCACAGATTGGGCGAAAAACGCTGAAAAACGTAACGCTCACTTCCATTTTTTGGCGGCCGTCATCTCGGAGGCCTTAGGGTTTCCTCTGCGTCTCTGTGCTGAAATCCGCGTGCACCCGTGGCCATCCGTGTCATCCGTGGTCTATTTCCGCGCGGCTGCTTATTACGGCTTGGGCGTCGGCGTCGGGGTGACCAGATTGACCGGCACAATGAGAATTTGCCCGGCATAAATGGGCGTGGTGGCATCTTCCAGGTCGTCGTTGGCTTCCACAATGGCATCAATGGTGGAATTGAACTTGGCAGCAATGGCCTGTAACGTGTCGTTGGGCAACACAAAGTACTGAATCTCGAAGCCCCGCGGCATAAAGGTTGGCAATGGGGTAGGCGTAGGGCGCTTGGTGTTGGGGGCAGGCACGATAATTTTCTGCCCAACATAAATCGTGCTGCCATTGTTCAGATTGTTGAGCAGCATCAGCGTAATCACGTCGGCGTTGAATTTCTTGGCAATCGCCACCAGGCTGTCGCCTTCCTGCACAGTGTATTCGAAAGGTTCGGAAGGCGTCGGTGAAAGGGTCGGCGTGGGTGTGGGCGTAATGGTGGGGGTCAAAGTCGGTGTAGCCGTGGAGGTTGCCGTGGGCGACGGCGTGTAGGTAACAGTGGGCGTGGGCGTATCGGTGCTCAAAAACGGAATGCCCTGCCCGTTGCCCATGAACGCCACAACCAGCACGACACCTACCACAATGAACACCACAGAAAGCGCACCCAGGAGGAAAGGCAGCCATTGCTGCCGGGCGGAGGGCGCTTCTTCGCCCGCGGGGGCAGATGCAGCCGCGGGGGGAGGCGTCGGCTCAGGGGATGCCTGCTGCCCCGGAGGCGTTTGCGCCGTCGGCGGGGTTTGCGGTTTGGGTTGTGCCTGCTCCGGCTGGTCAGGCGTCGGGGAAGTTTCTTCACTCATACAGCACCTCGCTGGTGATCATCGGCTTGCAAAGCCGCCCGGATGCCGTTCCGGGCTGTTTCAGTGTGTGCCCCATTATAACCGTTTTTGAAAATGCCGTGGGAAGCGCTCAAAGGCGCAAGGAAAAACGCGCCCTCGCGGTCATGAGCGCGAAGGCCCCGTTGCCAGCAGCGCCATGAACGCCACCGCGCCCAAAAGCGAGGTCAGAATGCCCAACGGGATTTCGCCTGCGGTGAGGGTGCGGGCGAGGTCGTCGCACAGCAGGGTGAACGCGCCGCCCAGCAGCATCGCGGCGGGCAGCGCCCGGCGGGAATCCGCCGAAAACAGCCGCCGGGCAAGGTGGGGCGCCATCAACCCCACCCACCCCACCATACCGGCAAGGGAAACCGTGGCCGCCGTTGCCACTACCGCGGCGGTGAGCAGCAGCAGGCGTTCCCTGCCGGGAGCAGCGCCCAACGAAAAGGCGGCTTCCTCGCTCAACGTGAGCAAATTCAGCCGCCAGCGGGCGGCGAAAAGCACCACCAAGCCGCCGAGGGTGGGCGGCAAAATCACGGCAAAGTTTTCCCAGCGGGTTGCCCACAGGCCGCCCAGCAGCCAGAACACGATTTCGGGCAACTGGGTGAGGGGGTCTGCGAGGTATTTGAGCAAGCCCACCCCGGCGGCAAACAGCGCCGAAACCGCAATGCCTGCCAACACCATCCGCAGCACCCAGCCCCCGTAGCGCAGGCGGCGCGCCAGCGCATAAGTGAGGAACAACCCCAGCATGGCAAAAGCCGCCGCGGCAACCTGCACCGCCCATGCCGAAGACGACCACCACAAAATCGCCGCCGCAGCGCCAAACGCCGCCCCCTGCGAAACGCCGAGGAAGCCGGGTTCCACCAGCGGGTTGCGGAACACCATCTGCATGGTGAGGCCACTCACGGCGAGGGTGGCGCCGGTGAGGAAGGCCGTCAGGACGCGCGGCAGCCGCAGATCCAGCAGCAGGCGGCGCGCCAACGGGTCGGTTTTCAGCACAGCAGGCCACATGCCCGGCGGTGCGGGGTAACGCCCGATGAACACCGAAAGCCCCACCAACGCCGCCGCCCCCAACGCCAGCCACCACAAGCGCCTGCGATAGATACCGTTCACGGCTGCGGCGGCAGGTAAGGCGTCAGGCGTTCCCACACCGCCTGCATGGCGGCATCGTCCAGCCCATACACCGTCCGGTAGAAATCTTCCACCTCGCGGCGCAGGTCAATGGCGGCGGTGGCTTCGGGCTGCATCTGCTTCGCCAGCCACAGCAGCCCCAGCACCCAGCGGGCATCGGGCTGGTCCCAACTGACGAAATCCTTGGGGAACGCCATCACTCGATGGTTTTGCATGGCTTTGAGGTGCTGCGCAGCGGCCTCGGCGGAAAACGCCTGCGCCGCCTGCACCGGGTCGCCGAAGTAGTCAACCACGAAAACCTGGTCGGGGTTCCACGCGACAATTTGCTCCAACGTCACGGTCATCCAGCCGCTACCGCCGCTCTCCCCAGCCCAGACCGGCACGCCGCCGCCCATGCGCACCAACGCTGTTTGCAGCCATTGCGCCGCGGGCACGCGGTAAGCCGTGGTGCCACCTTTGGTGGTGTGCTGCAGCAACAGCACTCGCGGGCGGGCGCTTTCGGCCACAGAAGCAACCGCCTTTTGCACCACTGCCATCCTGTCCTGATAGAAAGCCGCCGCTTCCTCGGCATGGGCAGGATTCCCCAGCAGCACGCCCAACATGCGCAACTCGTTCACATACTGTTCGGGCGTTTCCATTTGCAGGTAAAACACCGGCACGCCCAACGCCTTGACATGCCTGCCCAGTTTCCCGGCGAGGAAACGCTTCATCACCACCAGGTCGGGGTGCAGGGCGGCAATCTGCTCCGCTGAGGCATCGCGAGCGAGCACCATCTTGGCATCGAGGTCAGGGTCGAGCAGGCGCAGGAAATCCGCCGCCGCCGAATTCTGCCCCTGGTTGACCAACCCCACCACCCGGTCGGCGGCTTCGGGGAAAATGTAGAGGGCGTCGGCGAGGAGCACGTTGGCGCGCCCGGCAATCACAATGCGCTGTGGCGGGGAATCCAGCCGCAGGGTGCGCCCCAGGGCGTCGGTGACCACGATGGTTTCCGGCGTGGCAGCAATAGGGGTGGGGGTGGGCGTAGCCGCAGCGCAGGCAGTCAGGGACGCCGTCAGCACGAGCACGGCAAACGCCCGCCACAGGAATTTCAAGGGGTCAGACATGGTGAACCTCCTGGCAGGAAAACCGCGGAGATTTCATCCACAGGTTCCACAGATTGGCACCGCTTGTAACCGCAGAAGGCACAAAAGAACCGCAGAACACACAGATTTTTCTTTGCACCTTTGCTTCCTCTATGCTCTTTGCGTTATGGGTTTCCCTGGCATCTTTGCATTACTGTTGGCGCTCTACGCCTCTGCGTATCCGCGGCTCTGCGTATCCGCGGCTCTGCGTATCCGCGGCTATTTTCCCAGGGCTGAACAGTTACAACCTCCGAGCACAACGCCGTGACGATAGCATCACGGTTGGTTGGGGTGAGCATGAGCACCCTGGGGGAAAACGGCTGCAGGCGGGCGACAAGGGCGTTTGCCAGTTGGGGACGCACCGTGACCACCGCTAAACGGGGGCGAGCACGCCGTAGCGCCTCGGCAACGCCCAGCAGGCCGCGGTGATGGACAAGTTCCAGCGGCCCGATTTCGTCCACGATGACCACATCGGCGGGCGGCAAAGTGCGCAGCACCGCGCGCCCCCAGGCTAAGGTAGTGGGCAAAAAGCGCCATATGCCCAACGTGGCCGAAGCGGGAGCGGTGACATGCGCCAGCAAGTGCACCCGCCCGTCGGCGAGGGAATGCAGCCAGAGGGCATGTTTGCGCCCGTCCTCCTGCCATGCGGGCAGGGTGAGCAACCCGGCGGCGCGCAGACCGTTTTTTCGAGCGCAGGCAGCCAGGCGGCGGCAGGCGGTAGTCTTCCCCGCGCCCGAAGGAGCGGTCAGCAGCACGAGGTGCGTGGTCATTGCGGCGAGGGAAAGCGACGGTGGAACGGCCAGCGCCGCGGCGTGTCATCAGGCGCGGGCGTCGGCGGCGCGGGCGGGAAAGCCGACCACACAGGCCGCCACAACTCGAACCCGCCGTGGCCGGTCACGCCAATGGTGGCGGCGTAGGGGCGGTAAGTCCACTCGTAAACCTGCCCCGCTCCCGGCTGCTGCGGGTCATAGAGCAGCACCTCGCGCACCACATAGTAGCCTTCAGGCTGCAGGTTGAGGTTGGTCACAGCATACGCCCGCCCGGCCTCATCGACCCGGCTGACCACGAAAACGTGCTCGAAGGTATCGTAGCGCCCGGCATAGAGGTAGAGCAGGTCGCCCGCCTGCAGGGGAAACTTACGGAAGTCGAAGGCGTCCAACGCCTGGTCGAAATGGGTGTGGCAAAATTTACCGGGAGGGAAGGCTTTGCGGGCGACGTGCATATCGAGGCGCGGGTTGAAAAGCCAGAAGCGCCGCAAATCGACCGTGGGCGGCACCAGCCCGGCAGCGCGCAAAATCGCCAGGGAAAGGGGGCCGCACATATTGGAAGGCGAGGGATAGGGAGCAAAGGCCAGCCGCCGCGCCACGGCTTCGGCGTCGGCCTGGGTGGGGGCGAGGTAACGGCGGGCTGCCGCGCTGATTTGCGCCTGCCATGCGGCTGCAGGGGTGTTGTGCGGCAGGACGCGGCAATCGGGGTAGGCTTCAGGGGTGGGGGTGCTTTCTGCCGCCCGCGCCTGCGGCGAGGCAACGAAAGCAAGCACCACCATGCTCCCCATCAAGCCCACCCACAGCCCGATTTTCCAGATGCGCATGGGCATATTCTACCATTGGGGGAAGTCGGATAGTCGAGTCGTCGCGTGGTCGGGTCGTCAAAAGGTTGCCCTCGATGTAACTTCTCACCCCCCACAAAGAAAAACCACAGAAGGCACAGAAGCGCCACAGAAAACACAGAAACGGGGAAATTCGTGAAGCGTTATTTCGTCAATTCGTAGCGTCTGAAGTAACGCTGTGCCAAATTGACAACGCCCTTTGCATTCTTTGCGGCCTTTGCATTAACCACTTGACGCCCTTAGAGCCTCTGAAAATTCTTTGCAGATGTGTCACTGCGAGGCGGGCTGAGCAATGACGAAGCCCGCCGAAGCAGTCTCCTGACTGCCGAAAAGGGGATTGCTTCGCCCTGGAGCCTGCGCCGAGCACAGCGAGGGGGGCTCACAATGACACCACCACGATATTTCTCGGATAGCATCTTAGCGTCCCAAAAATCCGCGTGCATCCGTGCCATCCGTGGCTTGTTTTCCCCAAGGTTGAACGGTTACCCCTTGATTACCTCAGCACCTTAATCCCCACCCTCAACCCCTTCCCCGCCTACTTCGGCGGCTGGGGCTTGTCGTTCTGGGAAAGGGACAAGGCGCGCTCATAAGCCGCCCACACAGCGCGCGAAATGGCGGTGCGGAAACCGGCTTTTTCGAGATAATAGAGCGCCGCTGCCGAGGTGCCGCCGGGCGATGTGACCTGATTGCGCAAGTGCGCCAGGTGCACTTCCCCCTGCTGGCGGGCATAGTAAGCCGCCGCGCCTTGCACGGTCTGTACCACCAGTTGCTCGGCCACCCGCCGCGGGAAGCCCAAATGCACACCCGCGTCCACCAAGGCTTCCATGAACAGGAAGACATAGGCGGGGCCGGTGCCGGAGAGGGCGGTTGCCATATCCATGTAAACTTCGTCTTCGAGGAAAATTTCTTCCCCCAACGCCTGCAAAATTTCCCGCGCCGCAGCGCGCTGGGCTTCGTTCACGGTTTTCGCCGCGGTCCATGCGGTGATGCCCTGGCCGATGCGGGCAGGCGTATTGGGCATGGCGCGCACCACGGCTTCGTGGGCGAGGCCTTCCCGTAGGCGCTGCAGGCTTGCGCCCGCCACGATGGAAAGCACCACCGCCTCGGGCGACAGCGCACCGTGCAGTTCGGGCAGCACCTTGTGCAACACCTGCGGCTTGATGGAAAGCACCACCACGTCGGCGCTTGCTGCCGCGCGGCGGTTGTCGCTCTCGGCGCCCACGCCGTAGCGCGCCGAGAGTTCATCCAGCCGCTTCTGTCGCGGGCCAGAGGCGACGATATTTGCCGCCGAAGCCACGCCCTGACGCAGCATGCCGGCAATTATGGCCTCGGCCATCACCCCTGGCCCCACGAAAGCAATTTTCTTTTCCTGCAACGCAGCCATCATGCTACTTGCGGGTGTTCTCTTCGATGTCCACCATGATTTCCAGGAAGTGCGCGATGCCTTCCATGATCACCACAGCCATCACCAAGGAAACGAACGCCAGGTATTGCCCCAGCAGGTTCCGCCAGATGCTCTGCCCCATCTGGGCAGCCATGGAAGCGTTCTTGAAGATGTCATAGGTCACGAACGCGAAACCAACGACCACCAGCACCAGCACCACACGTGCCACAACGCGGGCAATCAGGGCAAAGCGCAGCACCTTGGCAGTATCGTGCCAGGTGGCGGGGGTTTCCACCGCTTCTTCTTCGATTTCGGCCACAACCACGGTTTCGGCCTCGGGGTTCAAATTTTCGCTCATCACATGACTCCAAAAAGGGATTTAGCGGCTGAAATATTGAAGCGCCAGCCGCAAGCGCGTTTCCACATCTTGGGGGGCGTCGGCAGGCAGGGACTGAATCGCTGTTTGCGCTTCCACCACGCTGTAACCCAGCGCCGTGAGGGCTTCCAGCACCTCGGTATCCACGTCGGGCAGGGAAACCACCGCGCCGAGGGTTTCTTCGGGCTTGAGTTTGTCTTGCAGGTGCAGCACAATTTTCTGGGCGGTTTTCTTGCCCACACCCGGCACCCGCTGGAAAACGTCGGCCTGTTCCTGGAACACAGCGCGGCGCAGGGCTGCCGGGGAAAGGGCGGAAAGCACCATCAGCGCCAGCCGCGGCCCGATGCCATTCACGCCCAGCAGCAGGGCAAAGAGGTCACGTTCCTCTGCCGTGGCGAAGCCGTAAAGCGTGAGGGCGTCTTCCCGCACCACCAGGTAAGTGTGCAGCGCCAAGGGCTGCCCCGGGGTGGCCTGCCCGGCCAGCGGGCGGGGAACCCACACCCACACGCCCACTGCGCCCACCTGCAGCGTGAGGCGGTTTTCTTCACGGGCAACGACCGTGCCTTCCAACAACGCAATCATATCACATTTCGCCTTCGAGACGGCTTTCCCAGCGCATCCGCTGGGCGTGGCACAGCGCCACGGCAAGGGCATCGGCAGCGTCGTCCGGCCTGGGAATGCTTTCCAGCATGAGGAGCATCTGCACCATGCGCTGCATTTGCGCCTTGCCCGCGCTGCCGTAGCCGGTGACGGCTTCCTTGATTTCGTTGGGGGTGTATTCCGCCACCGCGAGGCCGTGGCGGGCGAGGGTGAGCAGCACCACGCCGCGCGCCTGCCCCACACTCATCGCCGTGGTGACGTTGCGCTGGAAGAACAGTTTTTCCACCGCCGCGCCGTCGGGCGCATGTTGCTGCAACAGGGCATCGAGTTGCCTGTGCAGTTGCAGCAACCGCTCGGCAAGGGGCGTTTTGGCAGGGGTGAGGATGACGCCATAATCCACAGCAGCAAAACTGCCGTCGGGAAACGCCCGCACCAGGCCATAGCCGGTGGTCGCCGTGCCGGGGTCAATACCGAGAACCAGCAAAGGGCACCCCTAAAGCAAACCGTCTATTCAGCCCCAACGAGAAACCGCAATGACGCAGGCAGAAAAACACAGGAGACACAGAGAAGGCACAGAAAACACCGAAGGGCTGACGAGTATCGTTGTAAGGCGAGACAGTGTCTCGCCTCCCTGGGCGGGGCGGGATTTGCATCCCGCCCTACCTGACGCCCTAATGCATTTTCAAACAAGATTTTAGTTACTGCAGAAGGCGCAATCCGACTTGCTTATGGCAAGATCTCACCCATCCCCCGCTGAGCCTCGCTTGGCCTTCGACTTCGCTCAGGCCAGGCGCTCGGCTCATCTGCCCCCTTCCCTCCCTTAGTAAGGGAGGGAAGGGGGCAGCTACGG
>JALVOR010000345.1 GCA_027026295.1 Anaerolineales bacterium
ACCACCTCCAAATACATCTACCGCCACCACTACCAGCCCCTGCCCGCGGGCGTGTTCGTCGCCCCTTATCCCTACGCCTACTTTTACGGCTGGGATGAGGAAAACACCACCGACTTCTGCCTGAAGCAACTGGACTACCTGCTGCACGGCCAGACGCCCCCCGACGAAACCGCGGCCTTCATCATCGAGCCGGTGTTGGGAGAAGGCGGCTACGTGCCCGCGCCCGCGGGCTTCCTGCAAGCCTTGCGGCAGATTGCCGACGAGCACGGCATTTTGCTGGTCGCCGACGAAGTGCAGTCGGGCTTCGGGCGCACGGGCAAGTTCTGGGCCTTCGAGCACGCGGGCATCGTGCCCGACATCGTGGTGATGGCCAAGGGTATGGGCAGCGGGATGCCGATTTCGGGCATTGGCGCCAGCCGGGCGCTGATGGCAAAGTGGGAACCCGGCACCCACGGCGGCACGTACGGCGGCGGGGCGGCGGTTTCCTTAGCCGCCGCGGTGGCGACGTTGGGCGTGCTGCAAAGCGAAGGGCTGGTAGAAAACGCGGCCGCGCGGGGCGAGCAACTGCTCGCCGGGCTGCGGGCGCTGCAGCAGCAACACCCCGCCATCGGCGACGTGCGCGGCCGCGGCCTGATGGTGGCCACTGAGTTCAAAGACGCGGCCACCGCCAAGGCCGTGCAAAAAGCCTGCCTGGAAGAAAACCTGCTGCTGCTGACCTGCGGCACCTACGGCACCGTCATCCGCTGGATTCCCCCGTTAGTGGTGCGCGCGGAGGAAATCGACGCCGCGCTGGCGATTTTCGGGCGAGCGCTGGCAAAAGCAACATAAAACACAAGGCGTGCGGTTTTTCCACCGCACGCCTTTTTTTACGTGTCCAAATCCGCCACCAGGTCCGTCAAATCCCGCTCGCGAAGCAAGCGGCGCTTCCAGATATTGACGGACGGCACAATGAAAGGCAGCAAGCGCAAGGAATAATAGGGTGGCAAAATCGGCACGCCAATCATATCTCCGTAGAGAATCAGTGCAAACAGGTTTTCCAAATCTGCCCGCTCGCGACGCAGGGCGCGCTCTATATCCAGAAACAACATGCCATAAAAAAAACCACTTACCCACGAGCGCATCGCTTCCCATCGTTTTTGCCACTTTGACATACAGCCTCCTTTGCGCTAAACTTACCCAAAAACCCTTCAGGAGGAAGCCGTGAACCTCGGACAAGGCATTGCAATCGGCTTAAGTGTGTTGTTGGGCTTCAACTACTTCATCGGCACCATCATCAACCGCAAGAAAGGCACCTCGCTGTTTCGCTGGCTGCGCGACGGGGCACAGGCTGTGTTAGGCAAAGTCACCCACGCCAGTTGGGTGGGGTCGTCTTCGGCGGGGGGAAGGCTTGCCATTGGACAAGCCAACGCGCCTTTCCGTCGGGTGGAAATGCTTTACCTGCTGGCAACCCGCGAGATTTTGCCGCTTTTGTGGCTGCAACGCCTGCGCGGGCGGCGCGACGAACTGGTGCTGAAAGCCGTGTTACGAAGCGGCCCACGGCCGAATGGGCGCTCGTGCTGCCGCAAGATCGCCGCGCCCGCAACGAATTTCAGGCGCACGGTTTCCAGCCCGGCCCGGAAATCGGCAAGTGGCTTCTCTACCACAAAGGCGACCTGACACCCGAAACCCGCGCCCGCTTTCAGTCCCTGGTCGAGCACCTCGGCGAGAACCTGCGGGGGGTTACCCTGCAGCGTGAAGAGCCTCATGTGGTGATGCGCCTTTCGCTGCCCACTGATTTGAGCAAACCGGCAAAAGCATTCTTCCGAGCCATTGCCGAGGGCCTGAGTTGATTTTTCAGTGGCAGCCCACATGGGCTGCCGCTTGTTTTAAGGCCGCGAAACCTTCTTCGGGGCACCAGCCGCTGTATTCCAGTTCGATGTAGCGGTCGGTATGGGGGCACATCCAGCCTATGGTCAAAAAAGTGACAGTGTGCCGCCGCCAAGGCAACCCGCGGCGCCGTGAATGCACATGCACCGTAGCGGGATGCCCGTTGACCTCAAAAGGCTGCGCATCTTCTGACAAGTTCTTAGGCATTGAGGGGTGAATGCGAATGGCCAACTCTGCAGCCCAGCGATGTTCCGGGTGATAAACCACATACCACGCGCGCGCTGTAGCCGCCCACCGCTGCCCCTGGCGCTCGTGGGCGGCGCTGACTTCCGGGCTGCCCACCCCCTTGGTCAATTCCCAACCCTCGGGCAAAGTGAGTTTCAGAAGCCGCGAGGTGCCCATGATGATGTTGCGCAACTGAATATCGTGCGTAATCGTGCCAATATTTTCACTCATCGTCACCTGCCAGGTACACTTTGGGCGGCGTTGCCGCCGCCCAAAGGATAACACCACACGGAAAGAAAACGGGGGTCAGGCAAACAACTGCCCCGCGAGACGTTTAAGCATTGGTACCCCGCGCACTTCGGTTTCATAGAGCGGCAGCACCGAGCGCACCATTGGGCCAAACAATTTCTCGATTTCTTCCATGTATTCAGCCTGCATCTTGACACGGTTGTGCACGAATTCGTCGGCTTCGGCAGAAACAGACTCCGCATCAATGCGCATGTTGACAATAACGCCGCCAATGGGAATGCCAAATTCCTCGAACCAGTTGATAAAGCGGCGAATCACCGCAATGGGCAACGCCTCAGGCAGCGTAACAAAGAAGAACGCCGTCAGTTCAGGGTCAGTGAGCAATTCCTTGGCGCGTTCCATGCGCTGGCGGAAGTTGATAAGGTAGTCCATCAAAGGGTCTTTCTCTTCTTCTTTTTTGGAGAAGGAAAGTTGCAACCGCATCTGCTTGGCTTCCTCTCGGCTTTGCACCATCTTGTTCACCCACAGTGCGTAAACCGAAGACATGCCCAGCAAGCGGCGGGCATTTGCCGTTGGTGCGGTGTCGAAAACATACATCTCATATTCGTCACGGAACATGATATCCAGCATGTTTTCGAACATCGCCGATTCCTCAAAGGCAGGGTTCATGGTCGCCGTTTCAATGAATTCGTCGGCGCGCCCTTTGATGTCGGCAAACTTGAGAAACCACTCAATCTTCTCGCGGATTTCCTGTTTGGAGCGCTCAATGGTGTCCTTGGTGTCGATTTCATAAGCCCAAAGATTCTCGACACCCTCCACGGGGGTTGGCTTGCCAAAGACGTCCTGGTTGAGCATGCCCGACAGGCTGTGCACCGGGTTGGTGGAAGCCAGCAAAACGCGCTTCCCCTGCTGGGCAAGCCCAACGGCTGCTGCCCCTGCCAACACCGTTTTACCCACGCCGCCTTTGCCACCAAAGAAGACAAACTTCAACCGCGGCTTGCTGTCGATGAAGCCCTGCATGCTCAAGCGTTCCTGGGTGGTTGCGGGAGTAGTCATAGCGTCTCTCCTTCATACATGGCTTCTGCCATGCGAGCAATCATGTCCAGTCCGGCAATGTCGCGTTCCATTTCCGGCACTTCAGCCTGCACTTCGTTGCCAAAGGCCTCGCGGATCTTTGCCAGATATTTTTGCTGCATATCATAACGGTTGCGCAAGTAATTCGGTGCGTGTTCCGAGAGAGCGATTTCCTTGGGAATGACACGGTTCACAATATAACCGCTAATCGGCACGTCGTACTTGGCAAACAGTTTCGCCGCCTTTTCGGTATCCAACAAGATCATCTCTTAAGGCACAAGCACGAAGAAAAACGCTGTCTTCTCGCGATCGGTCAAAATGCTGGAGGAAGTCGAAATACGATAGCGAATATCCTGCAATTCCGCCAAAATCTGGTCTTCAGGCAACTCTTCTTCGCGCTTGATGCGGGCTGCCATTTGCTCATACTCCCGCATTTCTTCGCGCAGTTTGGTGATCTTGTCGATCCACTGATCATACACGCTGGACATGCTGAGGTAATACAACGCATGCCCCAAAGGCACCAGGTCGTAGATGTAGTAATCGTAGCCTCCTTCCACAATAATATCGACAACCTGGTCGAAAATTGCCGACTCTTCCATTGCCGGCTCTGCCGACGCGGCCTGAATATAATCTTCAATTTCTTGCGGAATCTTGTCGAAGCCGTACATATCGCGAATTTTCTGCCGAATTTCGTCCTGATAAGCACGGATGTGCTCGTCGGCGTCGATTTCCTGGACATAGAGGTTGGGCATGATTTCCACCGCACCCTTGCCGAAAATATCACGCTGGAAGATGTCGGAAAGGGAGGCCTGCGGGTCTACGGAGAAGACCAACACCCTTTTGCCCTGCTTGGCCAACCAATAGGCCGTCGCGGCAGAGAAGGTGGTTTTCCCCAACCCGCCTTTGCCGCCAAACATGATGTAACGACGTTCAGGATGCTCGCGGAACACATGGGCTAAAGACATAGTTGCACCTCGTCAAGGGGAATCAGGCTAATGCATCGGTGAGGTCTTTCTCGCGCAGCATGCGGCGCTTCCAGGTGCTGACCTGCGGCACGACATAGGGAAGCAGGCGCAGCGAATAGTACGGCGGCAAAATGGGCACACCGAGCAAATCGCCCATGGTAATGAGGATGAACAAATGCTCCATGCTGCCGCGAGTCTTCAGCGCCTGGCGGGCCATCTCGTGCGAAGCCATACCATAGATGAAATCCGTTACCACATGCCTGACTTTGCTAAAAAACGACTGTTTCTCTTGTTCGCTCATGGCGTTTCTCCTGTAGAAGGATTTCCGGCCAAATAGGCCGCAATCAGATCGCGCAACGCCTCCATGTCCACATTCTGCAGGCTCACCTGCCGCCCATCGGGAAAAAGCATTGCCGGGATGATGCGTACATGGTTGCGCCAGCAAAACCAGAGGCCATGCAAACTCCAGGGGTTGACCCAATAAACTCTCAAACGTCCGGGAAAACGATGACGCAAATAATGCAATGCTCGACGAATGGCATACACGCTTTCAGCCTCTCCGGCAGCCCCCGCCGAGCGGGCCGAACGTTGCCTTCCGGGGAGGTGAGTCAGATAATCCTCGGCAACCACGGCACCACTGGGCGCAAGGGGGAAAATTCCGCCCTCGGGAGCCACAACCCATATCTGCAAAACCGCCACGGCCAAGGCAAACCCTCGCTCATTCGCCAAACGCAATCAAACGGCAGCCTCCCCTCACCTGCGAAAGCCATCAGGGGAGGGCGCAACGTAGCGCCCTCCCCCAACAAAACTGGATGTCAAACGGTTAATCGCCAGTAGCAAGTTGCCCTGCTTTGGCTTTGCCAAAGGCTTTCAAGCCGTCGACCAACAAAATCGTCGCCGCCACGACCATGTAAAGGCCAAAGGCTGCCGAAATCAGGTTGCCGACGAGGAAACCAGGGCTGCCCTGCCCCCAACTCTGCACAATGCCCTTCCAGAGCGCATTGTAAACCGAAACATAGAGCAGTGCAGCCAGCGTGGTCACATACATGAGCATACCAGGGATGAACGCCCAGTTGTAGGAGCGCCCTTCGCTGGCAAGCCAGATGGAAAGCAGCAACAGGGCAATGCCGGCAAACACCTGGTTAGAGCCGCCGAACAGCACCCAAATCCACTGCCAGAAACCGAAAACGATGATGAGCAAGGTCAGCAATTCAGCCACAATGGTGCCAAAGTGCGGGTTCTTGAAGGCGGGCATCTTGTCGCCCAACAATTCGGCGCTTGCCACACGCATGAAGCGCAGCACCAGTTGCATCACCGTCAGCGCCATGACCACCAGGAAGATGATGCCAATGGCCTTCCCCAAGTCCATCGGGAAGTGAAGCACATTCATGAACTTCGCCATACCATAGACGAACACGCCGCCAGCGCCTTTCATCAGTTTATAACCCTTCTCCGGGTCATAGAAGCCGCCGCTCACTGCGAAGGTAGCAGCAAAGATGGTGGAGAGGGTCGCCAGTACGCCTTCCATATACATTGCACCACCAGCCACCGGCAACGCGTCGGTTTCTTTCTCCAACTGGCGGGCAGTGCCCGAAGTGGAAACCAACGAGTGCCAGCCCGAGACGGCGCCGCAGGCAATCGTCACGAACAAGATAGGCCAGATGGGACCAAGATGCGGCTGATAAGCCGTAATCCACGCTGGAAGTTCAAACGAGGTGTTCACGCTACCGGTGAAAGCAGCCACCACGATGCCGAGCATTGAGCCGAACAAACCCAGCAACACGAACCAGAACGAAGTGTAGTTCACCGGCTGGGCGAATTCCCAAATGGGCAACACCGAGCCCAGATAGCAGAACAGCAACATCACAATAGCCCAGAAGAAGTTAGCCCAACTCATGTCACCATAACCCAGCGGGCGATGGATGAAACTGTCGGGCCCCAGGCCATTGATCCAGCCAACGATATTCTGCGCCGGCGCGGTGGTGCCAATATAGATGCCGATGAGGGCAATGAGCACCGTCACCACCGTGGTGATCATCAAGTCAACCTTCCAGCGGTAAGTCATTTGCCCGGCCAGAATGCCTGCCAGCACCAGGATGATGAAACCAATCGGTGCAATGGGCTTGGCAAGAATGGGAGCAATCAACGCGCCGAAAGCACCCATGATGAGGAGCAGATAAATATACAGGAAGGTCAGCAACAGCCCGCGCGCCCGCGGCGAAATGTAGCGGTACGACAAACCGCCCAGCGTCATGCCGTCGTTGCGCATGGCGAGCATTGCCGAGCCATAGTCTTGCACCCAACCAAAGAACAGCACGCCCAGGAATATCCACACGATAGCGGGCAGCCAACCATATTGAGCGGCTACGATGGGGCCAACGATGGGACCCAAGGCGGCGATAGATTTGAACTGATACCCGAACAGCACGCTGGCGCTGGCGGGCATGAAATCCACGCCGTCATTGTAGAGTTTCGCGGGGGTCGCCCGCTTGGCGTCGGCCTGCAATACATCCTGATCGATCTTCTTGGAATAGTATTGATAGCCGAGGAACACCAGCACAATGGAGACAAGCAACATTACGAGCGCCATATCTTCCTCCCGATTTTACGAATGGATGGATGGATGACAACAAGCCTTCTCAAATCAGAACGGACGCGCAATCGGTTACATTTGTTCGCTGTCACACCTCCTTGCAGGGAAAATTAAAAAACAAAAGCGCGTGTTACGCAACACACGCTTTCAAGGCAACCGTGCTTCGGTTACCTCTTGCCACATCATGTCCCGCACACACCCAAAGAACAAGACAGAGGCTCTCATTTGGAATACAGACTACCTCGGGGACGATGCAACAACCCTATTGAACACAACAACATTGTTATTTTGCACGCTACAAAACAAAAAGTCAAGTGCGTTTCCCAAAAACAAGATAAAAAATGCGTAAAAAGTCGCACTGCAGCGTAGCCTTCCCCCTGTCGCCAACCAACTTGTGCAACAAAGAACACAAGCGGCGCCAAGGCTACTCCCCAGGTTGCCACGCAAGGAACGCCTGCAACAAACGCCAGTTGATTTCCAGGTCGGGGTCACGGTGGTTGGTCAATTCTACGTCCACAGCGGCGATACCTTGCGCCACCGCCCAGTCAACCAACTGTCCTGTCAATTCGCAATCATAGTTTTCGGGCGGGAATTTATAGCCGCTGGCAGCAGCCAGGGCTTCGGCAAGGGAAACCGAACGCGGGTCAGGCGGTTGCCCCCCCGCAAAAATCATGTGCGCCGCGCTATGGTAACTCACCAGCGCCGCAAGGTGAATTTCGGGGCGCATGATGAAATCCCTCAAAGCCTGGGTTTCTGGCTCGGAAAACGGCTGCGCCCCGGCAGAAATGGGCAACGCGTTCCAGCAATCTTTTCGGCGCCAGTCAGGCTGCCAAAGAGCGTCAAAATTGCGGTTCAAATCCACACCGTGGGCATTGGCGCGGCCATAAGTCTGACCAGGGTGGTCGTAATAACCATCGGGGTTGAGCACCGGCAAGATGAAAAGCGTAACGTCCTTTGGCACCACAGCAGGGTTGCTGCGCAAACGGGCAATCAACATTCGCGCCAGCACCACCGTGTTGTTTTCATAACCGCCGTGGATGCCGGCAACAATCATGCGCTGGTCGGGGCCATGCCCAAAACGGTAAACCTCAATGGGATGGCCTTCCACGCTAACGCCAATGACTTCGGCCTGTTCTTCAGGCCAAAAGGTTGCGATGGGTGACACAGTGGGGGAAGGCGTCAGGGTGGGCACAGGCGTGGGGGAAACCGGCACAAGGGTAGCCGTGAATGTAAGCGAAGGCACAGATGTTGTCGCCGTAACGGGAGAAGGGGGTTCAAGTGCCCGCGTGGCTTGGGGTACTGCCTGCAACCCACCTTGTGGAGTGAGCCAAGGTGCAAGAAACCATCCCGCCCCCAGCCCAACCACCAACGCCAGGCTAAGGATGCCCCAAAAAAGTTTTCCCGTCCGGAATTCCATCAATCATCCCCCACGGGTTCCAGCCAGTAATTGTCGAAATCGCCTTCGGCAGTCCAGCCCACAATGCCGCTGCGCAACGAGCGCACCTTCCACCACACCATGTTGCTGGCGCAAGCGGGGCCATCCAGAATCTCCATTTTTTCACCCGAAAGCAGCCAGCCAATGCGGGGTTTGTCCAACCCCGGCGCAGAGCGCACCCGGTTGGGCGTCGCAGGGAACGTGGTTACACGGGCGCGCGTGCCTGAATGCAAACGGCTTTGGGGGGCATCAGGGCATGGACGCCACACACCTTTAGGCTCTGCCGTCACCGGCGCAAGCGTGTTCGTAGGGAAAGGTGTGTAGGTAGGGAAGGGGGTATAAGTCGGCATGGCGTTTGTCGCACCGTTGCTTCCCCCGGATTGTACGTTTGCCGTTGGCGCGACCTCAACGGTCGCCCCGCCATTGCCGGTTCCCGCGGTCGTTTTGTCGTGCTTCCACGCCAACGCCAGCACACCGCCAACAGCCACGCAAGTCAGCAAAACGCCAAAGGCCACCACAGCC
>JALVOR010000346.1 GCA_027026295.1 Anaerolineales bacterium
TTCCAGAATCGAGCCGGTGTAATCCAGCGCCGCCAGCGCTGTCAGCGGAAGGTCGATTTCGGCGTTGGGCAGGGTGAAAATGCGTTCGCCGGAAACCACCAGCACCCGCGGCGTGCGCGCCTGCCGCTGCCACGCGGGTTGCAATGCCCACGCGTGGGCGTCTTCGTTGGGGTGGAGGGCGTCGGCGAGGGCCGCGCGGAAGGTTTTGGTCAGGCGCTGGCTTTCGGCGGGGTCGTTGGCGGCGAGGTCAACCAGCGGCGGCAGGGCGTCGGGCGGTGGGGGCGGCGTTGCCCGCTGCAGGGCGCGTGTTGGCGCGGCGGGGTAAAAGCCGCGCAGCAGGCCGAGCACTTCTTCCAGGGCGGTGCGTACCCACATGGGGAATTCCCACGCGAAGTGGTAGCGCCCGCGGGCGGTTTCCCACGCCGTGCGCAGCAGCAGGTTGTCGCCCACGGTTTCAAGAGAGGCATTGGCAAGGCGTTCCAGCGCGCCGATGGTCTGGCGGAAGCCGTAGCGGATGTTGGCGGCGTCGGGCGGCACGAGTTCGGCGAGGTGGATGAGGCGGTGGGTGGTGAGCAGGAGCACGCCCGCTTGCAGCCGCTCGCGCCGCAGCAGGGAACGATGGCGGTGGCTGTGCATCGCCGGGCGCTGCACGGCATAGAGCACGCGCTCGTCGTTGGCAAGGGATTGCCCGATGTATTCCTGAAAGCGGTAGGGGAGTTCAAAGAAGGTGTATTCGGCGGGGGTGTATTGGTCGGCGGCGGCAAAGCCGGGCTTGCGGCGCAGGCGCGGGGGCTGCCACGCGGGACCGCGGCGGCGGTGGGCGTTTTCCCGCGAGCGGTGGTAGCGCTTGGCGGCTTCGTGCAGGCGGCGTTTCAGCGTTTCGGCGGGCAGCCAGTGCCACTCGCCGGGGTGGGCGTTTTGCAGAATTCCCTGCACCGCGGTTTGCTGGGCGGCGGGCAGGGCTTCCCAGGTTGCGGGCGCCTGGGGGTCGGCCACGGGGGAAGCCACCAGCCATAACGGGTCGCTGCCGCGCTGCCACGCGCCTAACAGGCGGGCTTTCAGGCGGGCGCGGGGGGCATGAGAAACCCCGCCGAGCACCACCGCGCGGCAAGGTTCGCCTTCAGGAGTGTGGGCAGTGGGCAGGATGGCAATGTCGAAGGGCAGCGCCTCGTCCGGGTAGAGCACCGCTTCGAGGTGGAGGGCAGCGCCATCGGCGCGGTAGCGGGCGGTGGCGCGCCCCGCTTGCACGATTTCCAGTTCGAGGATGTGTTCGGTGGGCATGGCGTTTCTCTGTGAAGGCAACTGTTCAGCCATTGGAAAATAGGCCACGGATGAACGCGGATAATTACGGATAAGCACAGATTTTAGGACGCCAAAGGCACCAAGATGATGCCAAGGCCGCCAAGCAGGACGGGACGACGTGCCGTCCTACGACAACGCCCTCGTTCTAAAGTGTCCTTCTGTGTTTTCTGCGCCTTTTCTGTGCGTCTTCTGTGGTTCTCTGTTTGCGTAATCTGTAGTTTCTCTTGGGGACTGAACAGTTACCTGTGAAATACACAAAGCCTCTACCGAGGGCTTCGGTAGAGGCCATTAGTCCGATGGACGGTTGCGGCGAGCCTCATCGCCGGATGAACGGACAAATTTTACTACAAAACCCGCCGAAAGGGATGATAAATTTTGGCGCTTTGCCGTGAACAGCAGTACATCAACGCACCGGAACACTGGCATCTCACTTTTTCGCATAATGTGCCTGTGCCAGGCTCCAGAAACGGGTGCCGTAGCGTTCCAATACCTGCGTCTGCCCACTGGCCCGCAGCGCCTGCAAGGTTTCCTGCACCACCTCATCGCCCCAGCGGGCGAGGGCGGCGATGAGTTCGCTTTCCCGCATGGGGTGGCGCGCCAGCACCGCGAGCACGGCTTCCGTGGGGTTCGTATAGCCAGATAAATCGAAGGCGCCGCGGGCGGGGTGGACGACTTCGGCGACCTGCCCCAAAATGGCCTCGGCGCGCATCAGCCCTTCGGCGTCCGGCGGCTGCACCCACGGCTCGGCGGGCGGGCGCTCGGGCAGGGTGAGGTGCACCTTGTCGGGGCGGATGCGGGCAATTTGGGAAGCCAGGGCCTGCAGCGCGGTGACGGTGTCGTTCAGGTCGCGTACGAGCATGATTTCCAGCCAGTAATAGCCCTGGTAGATATCGCGGAAGTCTACCAGCCCCTGCACGTAGGTTTCATAGTCGGGCGTCGGCCAGGGGCGGTTGAGGCGGCGGTAGAGGTCGGGGGTGCCGGCGTCGAGGGTGGGCAGCACAGCGTCGGCAGCAACGAGTTCGACGCGTACTTTGGGCAGGTAGAGCAGCGAGCCGTTGGTGATGACCGCCACCGGGATCTCGGTCATAGCCTTGACCTGCCGAATCATCCAGCCCAGGCGGCTGTGCAGCGTGGTTTCGCCGCTGCCCACGAAGGTCACCCAGTCGATGCGGCCTTCGTAATGTTCCAGCCGCTCGGCCAGTTCAGCGACGATGGCCTCCGCGGGCACGTATTCCCGCCGCTCGGCAACCATCGGCTCGCTGCGCCCCAGTTGGCAATACACGCAGTTCCAGTTGCACGTTTTGGGCACCACCGGATCAATGCCCAGCGATTGCCCCAAACGGCGGGAAGGCACGGGACCGAAGACGTGTTGCATGGGGAAGTCTCCTTGGGTAGTCGGGTAGTCAGGTAGTCGAGTAGTCAGGTCGTTGGGGAACGCGGGATTTGGGATGCGTTACCCTGGGAAAATCACAGAAAACTGCTTTGCGTTCTTTGCTGCCTCCGCATCTCAGCATTAACTCTAGGAGTTACGCAGTTCCTTCCCTTTATGTCACCGCGAGGCGGTCGTAGACCGCCGAAGCGGTCTCCTCCACCGTCTGGGAGATGGCTTCGCCGCCTATGGCGGCTCGCCATGACATGAAAACGAGC
>JALVOR010000347.1:0-2265 GCA_027026295.1 Anaerolineales bacterium
CCTTCATCTCCATCGTTAGCCATGAGTTGAAGACCCCCATCGCCCTCATCAAGGGCTATGTGAGCACCCTCCGCCGCGACGATATGCGCCTGGATACCGCGGTGGTGCAGGAAAGCCTGGAAGTCATCGAAGAGGAAGCCGACCGCTTAGCGCAACTGGTGGAAAGCCTGCTGGAAGCCTCGCGCCTGCAGGCGGGGGCAGTGGAACTGCACAAGCAGGAAGTTTCCCTTTACCACCTCGCCGACCACCTCTTCCGCCGCATGGCGGTTTCCGACGCGGCCCATACCTACCAGAACCGCATCCCCGCCGATTTCCCCGTGGTGGAAGCCGACGAGCAGCGCATCGAGCAGGTGCTTTCCAACCTGCTTTCCAACGCCGCCAAATACTCGCCCGCCGACACCACCATTTGGGTGGACGGCATCGTGCGCCCAGACAAAGTAGCCGTTTGCGTGCAAGACGAAGGCCCCGGCATTGCCCCCGAAGACGTGCCCCATGTGTTCGACCGGTTTTACCGCGCCCGCGAGGCGGTCAACCACACCAAAGGGGCGGGGCTGGGGCTGTTCCTCGCCCGCGCTATTGTGGAAGCCCACGGCGGGCGCATCTGGGTTGAGCCGGTACCTCGCGGCGCACGGGTTTGCTTCTCGCTGCCGCGGTAAACCGTGCACAGGGCACCGTGCACGGTGCATCGTGCAGCCACCCCACCAACCAGGCAAACAACATCCAAGGAGATGCCATGCCCTCATCCTTCCGTTTTGGCACTGTAGGCACACCCAAATCGGCACCGAAGAAGCCCGGCGGCAGCGTGGGCGCGATTTTGCGCCTGCACGAACTCGGCCTGAACGCGCTGGAACTCGGCTGGGTGCGGGCGGTGCGGGTCAGCGAAAAGACCTGTGCGGCCATCAAAGCCGCTGCTGCCGAGCACGACGTCGCCCTGAGCGTGCATGCTCCCTATTTCATCAACCTCAACGCCGACGACGAAGAATGGCCGAAATCGCGCAAACGCCTGATGGACGCCGCGTATTACGGCTACTTAGCCGGCGCCACCGACATTGTCTTCCACCCCGGCTCGTACTTTGGCCGCCCGCCCGCCGAGGTGCTGCCCAAAGCCATTACCCGCCTCGCAGGCGTGGCTTCCGAACTGCGCGAGAGGGGCGTGGAAGTTACCCTGCGCCCGGAAACCATGGGCAAAAGCGCCGTCATCGGCTCGGTGGAAGACACCCTCGCGCTGAGCAAGGCCGTGCCGGGCGTTGCGCCATGCCTCGACTTCGCCCACCTGCACGCCCGCCCGGGCGACGGCAGCATGAACACCTACGACGAGTGGGCAAAAGTGCTCGAAGCCTACGGCAACGCCCTGGGTAGCGACGCCCTGAAACGCCTGCACATCCACCTTTCGGGCATCGAATACGGCCCCAAAGGCGAGCGCAACCACCTCAAATTTGAGGAAGCCGACCTGGACGTGCATGCCATCTTCCGCGCCCTGAGAGACTTCGGTGCCGCAGGCCGCATTGTGTGCGAAAGCCCGGTGCTGGAAGAAGACGCCCTCTTGCTCAAACAATGGTGGGAAGAACTCACCACGTAACCAAGTAACAACTCACCCATCCACGGAGGCCACCCATGCCCGTCAAACATGCCAACGAAGTGCCATACCAACCCGTGAATGCGGGAAAAGACACGAGCATCCAGGTTTTGATTTCCCCCGAAGAAGGGCCGCACTTTGCCATGCGGCGCTTCACCATGAAGCCCGGCGGCGGGATGCCCAAGCACACCAACGCGGTGGAACACGAACAATATGTGCTGCAAGGGCACGCCCGCATTGCCATCGGCGATGAGGAATATGAGGTCAGCGCGGGCGATGTCGTTTTCATCCCCGCCGGTGCACCCCACTGGTACAAGAACATCGGCGACGAAGACTTCGTTTTCCTCTGCCTTGTGCCCAATTTGCCGGACGAAATCGAGATTCTGGAGTAAATCCGCCCCTGTTGCCAGCGACAACCGACGACGGGGCCTGCAGCGCTCGCCAAGAGGCTCTTGGCGACAACGTCGCCGTTTCCAACAATGCTGCCTCGGTATGGAGAGGTCATCCCTGTTGCGCTTCACCGGCAGCGGAATTCGACACGGGCATGCATTATCTGTCCAGTGTTAGCCTGCTGGGCCTTGCCAAAGGCCTTCCCCCGGCAATTGAAATCGCGGATACCGCCCCATCGCGAGCAGAAGAAATAGCCGCTTATTCGCACAAAAAGCACATCGGGGTGTCCACTGTTGGGC
>JALVOR010000347.1:2275-2935 GCA_027026295.1 Anaerolineales bacterium
TTTCTACTTTGCGCTCTTCGACGCCTTTGTGCTTTGGCGTTAATTTCTTGGCATTCCTGGCTCCCTTTTCATCGTTCGCTGCCTGTTTTCGCAAGGCTGAACAGTTCCCCTTGAAGACCCGCAAGCGCAATTGCGCCAAAACTCGTTTTTTTATGCTATAGTAGTAAAGGGTTCTTGCCTTTCCGCGCTCTCCCCCTACTCGCAAGGAGGTCGTCATGTCAGACATCCAATACCGTCTGGTCGTGAAAGCAGGCGGCGTTATTGGGACAGCCTACGCTCTGGAAACCGCCGAAATCTATCTGGGGCGCGATGCTCAAAACGACATTGTCGTGCCCGAAGCCGATGTTTCCCGGCGGCACGCGCGCCTGCTCCGTCAAGGCTCCACTTTCGTCATCGAAGATCTGGGCTCCACCAACGGCACTTTTGTCAACGGCAAACGGCTGGTGGCGCCCTATACCCTGCACGCCGGTGATGAGGTGCAACTCGGCCCCAACGTGGTTTTCATTTACGAGCGGGTTTCCGACCCCAACGCCACCGTGGCGGTCAACGCCCAAACCATTCGCTCTGCAGCAGAGCCTCAACCTCAACCTGCTCCGCCGCCCCTGCCGGAAGCCTCACCAACACCACCGCCGCCACCACCGCCACCTGCCGCCGCCCCAT
>JALVOR010000348.1 GCA_027026295.1 Anaerolineales bacterium
CGGCATAACCCCATCCGCCGCCAAACAGCAGGAAGCCTAGCAGCACCGCGGCGATGAAGGGGAGCAGCCGCCCCCGCCAGCGGGCAAAGGCCTCGGGGGAGGGAGGGACGACCCTGACCGTGGAGGCTTGACGTTCGCGCAGGCGTTTGGCGGCCCAGGCCATGCCTTGGCGCGCCCGCTTGCTGCGCGGGTTGATTTCCAACGCTTTTTTGAGGTAGCCCACGCTGGCGCGTGGCGATTGCGCCAGCCCGGCCAGCAGCAGCCACGGCTCTTCCCAGCGCGGCGCGAGGGAAGCCGCCCGCGCCGCCAGCCGTCGCGCTTCGCTTTTCTGGCCGCGACGCACGGCACGGATGGCTTCTTGCAGCAGCAGTTGGGCTTCCTGAGATGGGTTCATGGTGTGGCCGCCGGGGTGGGTGTGCTAATGGGGTCGTTGTGCAGGTAACACAGGATGCCGTTGGTGATGCCGCGCGCAACGATATCAGGATGGTTGACCAGCAAATCCCTGTCCATGCCCATGAAGCCGGTTTCGATGATAACGGCGGGGGTGTCAGGGGCAATTTCGTTGAAAGCGTGGTATCCGGTCATGTGGCGGCTTACGCTGGTGGGGTGGTAGGACAGACCGGTTGCCGTGGCATAACGTGCGTCGAGGCAGGCTTTCAGATGGAGGGAATTTTGCAGTTGGGCGGGGTTCCCGGTGCCGCGGGCAGGGGCGGTTTTGTAGCCGGTGAAATCGGGGTTCAGGTCACAGACGTCGGCGTGAATGGAAACAAGCGCGGCGGCCTGGTAGCCCTTCAGCCGCGGATCGAATTCGGCGAGCAGATCCACCTGATAGCCGGCGCGGCGCAGATCGGCCTGCACCCGCAGCGCGATGGCATGGTTGACGTCGACTTCCTGTAGGCCGTCGGGGCAGGTCGCTCCCGAGTCGTTCTCCCAGTGCCCGGAGATGATACCCACCCGCAGCGCGGGTTGCGGTGTAGGCGTGGGCAGGAAAACCAGCCCCGGCTGGGTGTGGTCACTGGTGTGCCACCAGGCGATTTGCGACCACGAAAATTCAGGAATGTCGGTGGAGGAAACCGAAACCAGCACTAAGGCAATCACCGCTGCCCAGAAGATGCCGCGCAGGAACAAACTGAGCGCGCTTTCGCGTTCCGCTGCATCTTTTGGGGAAGGCTTCCGGGGTTTGGACATGGGTCTGGGATGTTCTGCTATTTTAGCGTTCCGGTGCGTTGGAGAATTGGTGGTTCACTGTGCCGATGATTTGGTCGTGTTGCCATTATCGTGCCAGCAAGCGCCAATAGCGGCGAAAGCGTTGTTGCAGGCTGTGCAGGGCTTGCAGGGCACGGTGGGCTTCGGCGGGCGGCAGGTGCAGCGCCTCGAATTCGTCGGTATCCAGCACGGTTTGGGTGCCGTTGGGCAGCACAACCAGATCGAGCGCAAGGTCGCGGTAGGCGATGTGCTCCGGCGTGAGGGTCACGGGTTTGCCGATGTTGGCATACCAGCCGCGCAGGCGGTGGCTGTCGCGAGCATAGATACCAAAAACATTGTACCAGTAATTGGCGTAGTAAGTCTCTACGAAACAATCGCCAGCGGCGAGCAGCAGCCCGCCGACGGTGACGTTGTCCATGTGGAAAGCGGCAGCCACAGTGATACTTTCCTGCCCCTGCCACAGCAGCCGGGCAGTGTAGCAATAGATTTCTTGCCCGCGGGCATTGCGTTTGCACACGCGAGTGGTGGGGTGGGAAAAATCGCACGGGGAGCGGCGGCGCGTTTTCATGGGAATACGATTATACCGAGAACGGCGGAGGGAGGGAAACAAAACACACCCCACCGCGGCAGGTGGGGTGTGTCGAGGGTGAAAGGCTGGTTCACGCCTTTTGAATGCCGAGCGTGACCTTGCCTCCAGCGGCCTGGGTGGTGAATGCTCCTTCGGGCGGCGCGGCCGCGGTCATTTCTACGGCCAGCACTTCGTTCATGATGTCGTCGCGGTAGGCTTCCACCGCGGCGGTGATGTCTTCCGGCGCTTGATAGAACAGGCGGATGCGGTCGGAAACTTCCAGCCCGGCCTCTTTGCGGGCGTTTTGCACCCAGCGCACGAAGTCCCGGGCGAGGCCTTCCTGCCGCAGTTCGGGGGTGATTTCGGTGTTCAGCGCCGCTAAGTACGCGCCTTCGCTGGCCACAGTCAGCCCGCCGTGGGCTTCCATGATCACTTCCACCTCATCGGGCTGAATGTCATAGGTCTGGCCGTCCACTTCTACGGACACGGGCTCGCCTGCCAGCAGGCGGCGGGCTGCGGGTTCGGCTTCCAGCGTTAGGATGGCCTGCCGCACTTTCGGGAACAGCCCTTTGTATTTCTGCCCCAGTTGTTTGGGCAGCGGCTTCAGCCGATAGGACACGGCCTCGCTCTGCCCGTGGAGCACGCGCACCCGCTTGACGTTCAACTCGTCGGCCAGCAGGTGGGCGTAGCGGGCGATGACATCTTGCTCGGACGCGCGACCCACGGCAAACGCGGCTTCCTGCAGGGGCTGACGCACCTTGAGACCGGCCTTGTTGCGCGCCGCATGGCCCAGGGAAACCAGTTTGAGCACCAACGCCATTTCGGCGTTCAGGGTGTCGTCGATGGCGGCGGCGTCGTAGGTCGGCCACTCGGCTAAGTGGACGGATTCGGGGGCGTTTTCGTCTGCCCCGCGCACCAGGTTTTGGTAGAGTTCCTCGGCCATGAAGGGCATCGCGGGGGCAATCAGTTTGGCGATGGTGGTCAGGGCTTCGTAGAGGGTGCTGTAGGCGGCTTCCTTGTCGGCATCGGAGGCGCTCTTCCAGAAGCGGCGGCGGCTGCGGCGCAGGTACCAGTTGGAAAGCCGCTCGACGAAGGTTTCTACCGGGCGGGTGGCGTTGAGGGCGTCGTAGGCTTCGTAGGCTGCGGTGACCTGTTTGATG
>JALVOR010000349.1 GCA_027026295.1 Anaerolineales bacterium
TTGTAGTTGACGACCACGGCTGCGCCGCGCCTGGCGAGTTCCAGGGCGATTGCCCGCCCAATGCCGCGCGAAGCGCCGGTGACGACGGCGACTTTACCTTCTAACGAGAGGGTGGCTTCCATGAATGTTTCTCCTTAAAGCGTGTGGGGCAATTATACCGCTATTCCGCTGGTCGGGGGCCTGGTTGTGAGGCTGTCGGACAGCCGGTAGTGTGGTGGTTCATTCTCCTACGACGCTGCATTCCTCTGGCGTGCCGCAGGTGAGGCGGGTGGTCTTGCGGTCGATGCGTTTCACCAGCCCGGTGAGGACGTTGCCGGTGCCGATTTCCACGAAAGTGTTCACGCCGTGGGCGAGCATGTAGCGCACGCTTTCCGTCCAGCGGACGCGGTGGGTGAGTTGGGCGCTCAGGTCGGCGCGAACGTCGTCGGCGGTGTGCAGCGGCTGGGCGTGGATGTTGCCGATGACGGGCACGGCAGGGGCGCTGATGGGCGTGGCGGCGATGGCCTGGTTGAACGCATCCTGGGCGGGTGCCATCAGGTACGAGTGGGCGGCGACGCTCACGGTGAGGGGCACCACGCGGCGCGCGCCCTGCGCCTGGGCGAGTTCCATGGCACGGGCAAGGGCGGCTTTGTGGCCGGAAAGCACCACCTGACCGGGGCAGTTGTCGTTGGCGATTTCCACGCGCGCGTCGGCGGTGCTGGCTTCGGCGCAGATGGCTTCCAGGGTGGGGATGTCCAGCCCTAAAATGGCGGCCATGCCGCCCTGGCCGCCGCCTGCGGCGTGCATGGCCTCGCCGCGGGCGCGGGTCAGGCGCAAGCCTTCGGCGAAGGGCATGCTTCCGGCGGCAATCAGCGCGCTGAGTTCGCCCAGCGAATGCCCTGCCATGAAGGCGGGTTGGAAGCCGGGCAGGCGGGATTGCAGCACCCGCAGCGCGGCAATGGAATGCACCACCAGGGCGGGCTGGGTGTTGCGGGTGTCGTTGAGTTCTTCGGCGGGGCCTTCCCACATCAGGTGGCTGAGGGGGAAGCCGAGGATTTCATCGGCCTCGGCGAAGGTTTCCCGCGCGAGGGGTTCGGCTTCGGCTAAGGCTTTGCCCATGCCAACGGTTTGTGACCCTTGGCCGGGGAAGATGAAAGCGGTTTGTGCGGGGTTCAGGGGCATTGGGCACCTCGTGAAAGCAGAGATTGGCAGCGCGGCGGGATGGGTTGCCGCAGAATTTTAACCCCTTTTGGCGGCGATTGTCGCGAAAAAGCAAAGCGGGACGGTTTCAGCCGTCCCGCTGCTTTTGTGCGGTGTGGGGTTTCCGCTATTTTTCCACCTCGATGACCTCGCGCCCGTTGTAGTAGCCACAGTTGGGGCACACGGTGTGGGGAAGGTGCTTTTCGCCGCAGTTGGGGCACGCGACCAGATGGAGCGCCTTCAGGGCGTGGTGGGAACGCCGCTTGTCGCGGCGGGCGCTGGAAACCCGTCGTTTGGGAAGAGGGGGCATGGTTGAACTCCTTGTTTCGCACCAAATTTTTGGCGGGGAATAGGCTACGCTAAAAAGCCCGCCTCTGGCGGGTGCCGCTGATTATACCTGAGGGGCGCGGATGGTGTCAAGCGAAAATGAAAGGGAGCGCATTCCTTCAGTACCCTCCCTGCGTTCCAAAGTAGATTTTGAGCAGGTCGCTGTAATCGTCGTTGGTGTGAGCGTTCAGGATGCGGAAGAAGTCATCGGGTCTGGCGATGCTGCCGCGCATTTGCGTTTGGTAATCTTTCAGGAAGGCGTAAAACGCCTCGTCACCCATGCGCTGGCGCAGGGCGTCGATGAATTGCGCTCCTCGCAGGTATACGGCGTTGACGTAGGGGCGGAAAGTGGGGTAGTCGTAAATGCTGCCGTTGATGAAGCCTTCGGGGCGGAAATAAAGCACGCGGAAATTCCACCACATGGGCGCGTTGGCGGGGTAGTTGTCATGGTAGAAAATCCATTCGCTGTAGGTCGCCAATGCTTCGTCCATCCAGGGGTTGATGGCCTGGTCGTTGCCCACCTGGTCATACCACCACTGGTGCGAAAGTTCGTGCACGCCCAATGAGATCAGGTTGTTGAGTACTGTGCCGCGGTAATTCTGCTCGTAGGATTCGTAGAAACTCCTGCTCAGGAAGACCAGCCCGCTGTATTCCATGCCGTCTGCTGAGGTGGTGGCAACGATGGCGAGATGTTTGCGGGGCAGGGGCCCGTAGTGCTGGGTGAAAGTGGCGACGGCTTTGGCGGCGTAGGTGGGGAGAATTTTGCCGCCTGTGGCGATGTCGTCGAAGTAATAACTGGTAATCGTGATGCCGTTCACTTCGCTCTGTGTGGTGTGGAATGCCGGACTGATGGAAAAGACGAACGAGCGAGCGGCTTCCAGCCGGTAGTGCCCGTCTTTGTCGGGTAATGCGCTTGCGGCCACGGTGATGTCTTGGGGCGCGTTGGTGATTTCCAGCGTGACGTCGAAATCGGAAGCCGCGTAGGCGAGGTGGTCGCCAAAGGGCCAGGGTTGGTGCCACAGCCAGCCGTCTTTGGCGTCATAAGGCACGACGAAGGGATACCATTCGGTCAGGTTGACCTGTTGTGCGCTTGCGCCGAAGATGCGGGCAGCATTCTGGTAAGGCAGGTGCAGGCGGTAGTGGATGTCGAGGCTGGCGCTTTGCCCGGGCTGGATGGGGGTAGATAAATTGATTTGCCAGTAAGTACCTTTGAGCGCGCCCCGGATGGGTTGCCCGTTGATGGTAGCATCCCCCAGTTCGAAAGCATTGCTCCATTGGGCGGGTTCAACGTTGAGCACCAAGGTGTCGAGGGGCGTGTCAGCGGTGTTGGGGTAAATGATATGCTCTTCTACATCTGCCTGGCGCTGCCAGTAGTTGAGATGGGCATGCAGGGTGTATTGTGGGCGCGGTGGCGGTGCGGGGGGGG
>JALVOR010000350.1 GCA_027026295.1 Anaerolineales bacterium
GTTGTAGGGCAGGACTGCGTTCCGCCCTTTGGGCTGGGCGGTATTGGCATCCCGCCCTACTTAAGGCTCTTGGCGCCCTAAAAATCCGTGAGCATCCGTGGCTATCCGTGTCATCCGTGGTCTATTGGCTGAACAGTTACATCACCACAATATTTTCCGGATAGAGTCTAAAGCAAACCGCCGAGGTGGGTTTCGGAAGCCTCGGCGGCCGGGATGGCGAAAATGCTGCAGACTACGCCGCTTCCATCTGCGCCAGCGCTTCATCGCTGATGTTCAGGTTGGAATACACTTCCTGCACGTCGTCCAGGTCTTCCAGCGCCTCGACGACCTTGAGCACCTGCACCGCCTGCGCGGCTTCCAGGTCCATTTCCTGCGTGGGAATCATCTTGATGCCGGCTTCCTCGGGCTGGATGCCAGCCTGACGAAGTTGGTCGCCAATGGTCTTGAAGGATTCCACCGGGCCGTAAATCTCGATGATTTCGTCGTCGAAGTTGACGTCGTCGGCGCCGCCTTCCACAGCCAGTTCGAAGATGGCGTCGGGGTCCTGCCCTTCGGCGGGGATAGAGAAATAAGCCATGCGCTTGAACTGCCATGCCACCGAGCCGCTTGCGCCCAGGCTGCCGCCGTAGCGGCTGAGAATGTGGCGGACATCCGAAACGGTGCGGTTGCGGTTGTCGGTTACGCAATAAATCATCATCGCCACACCGTGGGGAGCATAACCTTCGTAGTAGATTTCCTCGAAACTGCTGCCTTCTTTGTCTTCGCCGGTGCCGCGTTTGATAGCGCGTTCGATGTTGTCTTTGGGCATATTGGCGGCTTTGGCGCGCTCAATCGCCAGGCGCAGGCGGACGTTGGCTTCGGGGTCGCCGCCGCCTTCGCGCGCGGCCAAGGTGAGTTCGCGCGCCAGGCGGGTAAAAATTTTGCCGCGCTTGGCGTCTTCGGCAGCCTTCTTGCGCTTGATGGTTGACCACTTGGAATGTCCGGACATACAAAACTCCTCTTCACGAAATCGCACCGCGGTCGCCCGCAGGCGGCTGTTTGGCTTCTGTTGCACAGTGGAATTTCATTATACCATTGGGGGAGCCGTTCGGCTTGATGAAAACGGCCCGCGGATAGCCACGGATGCCAGCGGATGGACACGGATTTCAACGCGGAGAGGCCACATCCCGATCCCCGAATCCCGCATCCCGCCCCCTTCCCCGACCTTGACGCCAACTCCACACCGTGCTACCCTCAAAGCACATCACAAACAAGGATAAACGACCATGTTCTGGGATTTCGTGTTCATCTTCATCCTCGTCGCCCTCAACGGCTTTTTCGTGTCGGTGGAATTCGCCGCGGTGGCATCCCGCCGCCACCGCATCGAAATGCTCGCCAAGGAAGGCTCCCACACAGCGCAAATCGTGAAGCAATGGCTGGAAAGCCCCGCCGAGCGCGACCGCCTGATTGCCGCCTCGCAGTTGGGCATCACCATTGTCAGCCTGGCGCTGGGTGCAGTGGGCGAAAAAGCCTTCGCCGGCATGCTGGAAGGTCTGCTTCACGGGGCAACGCTGCCGCCCGCCTTAGGCTTCCTGGACACCATCATGCCCAGCCTGCCGCTGCTGCTTTCCCTCACCATCGTAACCACGTTCCACGTGGTGCTCGGCGAGCAGGTGCCCAAAATTGCCACCCTGCGCGCCCCCGAAACCTTTGCCCTGCGGGCAGCCTACCCCATGCGGCTGTTCGAGAGCACCTTCCGCTGGTTCGTGGATATCCTCGACTGGGCAACCCGCTTCACGCTGAAACTCATCGGCATTCAGGCAGAAAACATCCACGAATCGCACCTCACTGTGGAGGAACTCAAGCACTTAGTGACGGAAAGTGAAGCCGCCCTGCCCGCCGAAAGCGGCGAAATGCTCACCGCCGTGCTCGATTTCGGCGAACTGCTGGTGCGGCAGGTCATGGTGCCCCACAACGACATCATCGCCATCCACGCCGACACCCCGCTGCCCGAAGTGCTCACCATGTTTTCCCAATATGCTGTGACCAAATTCCCCGTTTACCGTGAAGACCTGGACGACATCATCGGCATTTTGCACATCAAAGACGTCGCGCAACTGTGGAACACGCCGGAATTCGAGCACAAAACCGCCAAAGACATCGTGCGCGAAGCCCTCTTCGTGCCCGAAACCCTGCCGGTCATCGAGGTCCTGCGCCGTTTTCGGGAAACCCACCGCCACATCGCCATTGTGGTAGACGAATACGGCGGCACAGCCGGCTTGGTAACGCTGGAAGACCTGCTGGAAGAGATCGTCGGGGAGGTGAGCGATCCCTTCGATGAGGAAACCGAGGAAATCGAAGTGCTTGACGATGGCACAGCCCTGGTGAGCGGGCGTGCCCTGCTGGAAGAGGTCAACGAAACCTTGGGCACCCACTTCAACACCCCTTACTACGACACCATCGCAGGCTACATCCTCGACAAAATCGGCTCCATCCCGTCGGTGGGCGACACCGTGGAAGACCAGGGGATGCGCCTCACCGTGCTGGCGATGGACGGCTTGCGGGTTTCCCGCCTGAAAATCGAACCCATTGCAAAAGAAGCGTAACCCTCGTTTCGTCGGGCGCGCGTAACCATTCAGCCGCGCGGAAATAGACCACAGATAACACGGACAGCCACGGATGCACACGGCTTTTTAGGTCGCCAAGAGCGCCAAGATGACGCCAAGGGCGTCAGGAAATGCAGGTGAGCGTTGCGCTTCTCAGCGTTTTCCTCACAATCTGTGCTAATCTGTGAAATCTGTGGATGTTTTTCTATTTGCCCTCTCTTTGGACTTTAGACAACGTGAGGCGAACGCCAACCCTTGCGGGGCAGGCTGAGCACCTTACCAAACCAATAAACGAGCCGATTTCGGGCTTCAGGAAGTGGCCTGAGCGCCCTTTTTGAGCAC
>JALVOR010000351.1 GCA_027026295.1 Anaerolineales bacterium
GAGCACATGGTGCGCTCCAAGTTCACCGCGCCCCACGCGGTTACCGTGATGGAAGCCGACCTCAGCCGGGTGGCCGCCCACCGCGCCGCGCACAAAGCCGAGTTCGCCCAGGCGGGCGTGCGGCTGACCTTCACCGCCTACTTCATCGCGGCCGCAGCCCAGGCGCTGCGCGCCTTCCCCCTGGTCAACACCTCGTGGAGCGACGAAGGGCTGATCTGGCACCAGGAAGTCAACATCGGCATGGCGGTCTCCTTAGACGAAGATGGCCTCATCGTGCCGGTCATCCGCCACGCGGACGAACTTTCGCTGTTGGGCATTGCCCGCGCGGTGAACGACCTGGCCGAGCGCGCCCGCAGCCGCAAACTGCGCCCTGACGAAATCAGCGGCAGCACCTTCAGCGTCACCAACCACGGCGTGACCGGCTCCCTCTTTGCCGCGCCCATCATCAACCAGCCCAACGTGGCCATCATGGGCACCGGCGCCATCAAAAAGCGCCCCATCGTGGTCACCGACGACTTAGGCAACGACAGCATCGCCATCCGCCCGATGATTTACCTCACCCTGTCCTTCGATCATCGGGTGGTGGATGGCGCGGTGGCCGATATGTTCTTAGGCAAAGTGGTAGAGATTTTGGAGGGCTGGTAAGAGCGCCAAGGGCGCCAAGAAGTGACGCCAAGGGCGCCAAGGAAAAACGAAGCAACGAAGCAACCAGGTAACCAGGCAACCACACTCGGAGGAACCCCCATGGCACTTTACGACGTCGTCATCATCGGCGCAGGCCCGGCGGGCTATGTTTCCGCCATTCGGGCAGCGCAACTCGGCCTGAAAACCGCCATCGTAGACAAAGAATGGCTGGGCGGTGTCTGCCTGAACGTCGGCTGTGTGCCTTCCAAAGCCCTGCTCAAAAACGCCGAAATCGCCTTCACCCTGCGCAAGAAGGGCAAGGAATTCGGCTTCTCGTTTTCCGACCTGAAACTGGACTACAAAGCCGCGGTCAAGCGCAGCCGCAAAGTCTCCGGGCGGCTCACCAAAGGCGTGGGCTTCCTGATGAAGAAGAACAAAATCGAGGTGGTGATGGGCGCGGCGCGGGTGGCTTCCCCCACCGAGGTGGTGGTGAGCACCGCCGAGGGCGAAACCACCCTGCGCGCGGCCAACATCGTGGTCGCCACCGGTGCGCGGCCGGCGATGATTCCGGGCGTGGAAGCCGACGGCGAGAAAATCCTCACCTACCGCCACGCCATCTTGCAGGAGCGCCTGCCGAAATCGGCGGTCATCATCGGCGGCGGCCCCATCGGCGTGGAATTTGCCACCGTGTGGAACGCTTACGGCGTGCCCGTCACCGTGGTGGAAATGCTGCCCACCCTGCTGCCCGCCGAAGACCCCGAACTGGGCACCGAACTGGGCAAAGCCTTTATCAAGCGGGGCGTCAAAGTGCTCACCGGCACCAAAGTGGAAGCCATCCAGCCCACCGACGACGGCGTGCAGGTGAAAGTGCAGGGCAAGAAGGGCGCCGACACCCTGGAAGCCGAACAGGTGCTCGTCGCCATCGGCTTCAAGCCCAACAGCGCCGGGCTGGGGCTGGAAGATTTGGGCATCCGCCTGACCCCCAAAGGCGCCATCGAAATCGACGACCGCATGGCCACCAACATCCCCGGCATTTGGGCCATTGGCGACGTCACCGGCAAGATGATGTTAGCCCATGTCGGCTCCGCGCAGGGCATCGTGTGCGCTGAAAACATCGCGGGGGTGGAAACGGTCAAACTGGACTACGAAGCCATGCCCCGGGCCGTTTACACCACCCCCCAGGTGGCTGCCTTTGGCCTCACCGAAGCCCAGGCAAAAGAGCGCGGCTACGAGGTCAAGGTGGCCCGCTTCCCCTTCCAGGCCAACGGCAAGGCCCTGGGGCTGGGCGAAAGCGCGGGCTGGGCCAAACTGGTGGTCAACGCCGCCGATGGCGAACTGTTAGGCGCGCAACTGGTCGGCCCCGAAGTGACCGAATTGCTGCCCGAACTCACCTTAGCCCGCCTGATGGAGATTACCCCCGCGGAAATTGCCCGCAACGTCCACGCCCACCCCACGCTGAGCGAAGTCCTTATGGAAGCCGCTCACGTGGCGGAGGGCCAGCCCATCCATATCTGAACCCCACCGAGCGCCCCTTTTGCGGGCGTTCGGCGGCTTAAATCCACATGGCGCAGATTTGACCAATTGACTAATCAACCAGTTGACCAATTGACTACCCCGGAGGCTTCCCATGCCCGACCTTAGCAAAACCATCCAGTTCAAGCATGTCACGCTGACGGCCGAAGACATCCTCAACGATTACCGCCTGGCCTACCGCAGCCGTCAGGCCAGCCTGATGGCGCACCGTGAGGTGATGATCGGCCACGCGCAGTTCGGCATCTTCGGCGATGGCAAGGAAGTGCCCCAACTGGCATGGGCGCGCGCCGCCCGCCCCGGCGACTGGCGCACCGGCTATTACCGCGACCAGACCTTCATGATGGCCGTCGGCCTGCTCACCCTGGAAATTTTCTTTGCCCAACTCTACGGCCACGCGGACACCGCCTACGATCCCGCCACCGGCGGGCGCAACATGAACAACCACCTCGGCTACCCGCTGCTCAACCCCGACGGCACATGGCGTTCCCAGACCGAGCGGTTCAACACGGTGGGCGACGTTTCCCCCACCGGCTCGCAGATGCCCCGCCTGCCCGGCCTGGCCTATGCTTCGGTGCTCTACCGCAAACTGCCGGAACTGAAGCACCTGACGCAGTTTTCCCACAACGGCGACGAGGTGGCCTGGGCGACCATCGGCAACGCGGCCGCGGCCGAGGGCATGTTCTGGGAAGCCGTCAACGCGGTGGGCGTGCTGCAGGCCCCCGCGGTGATTTCCATTTGGGACGACGACTACGGCATCTCCGTGCCC
>JALVOR010000352.1 GCA_027026295.1 Anaerolineales bacterium
CCTTACCGCATTGCCCGCAGGTTTCCCCCGGTGTGGGCGGATGTTCGCAAAACAGCGCCTGGGCAAAGCGCAGCGCCAGCGTGCGCCGCCCCACCCCTTCGGGGCCGGTGAACAGGTAGGCGTGCCGCACAGCCTCGCGCCGAATGTGTCCCTGCAGGAGTTCGACCGCCCATTGGTGTCCGAGCAGGTTCCAGGTCATGTTCTCATTGTAGCCCAAAGTGGAAGGGAAGCCAAGAGCAAAAGTCAGGTCGTTGAGCCGCCGGGAAGTGAGGCCGCGGATATCCACGGATTTCAGCCATCGCCCACGTGCAGGCAATGAGGAGAATCTGTCTCGCCCGTTCAATCTGCGAAATCTCTGTGGTTTCTTTTTCCTGAGGCCGCGGCAATAGCGGGTGGCTACCCTACCCCGAGGTTGCGGAGTTCGGCCATGGCTTGATCGTGGCGGCGGTAATGCACGGTGCGGAAGCCGAGGTCGCGGGCGGCGTGGACGTTTTCCAGGCGGTCGTCCACAAACACGGCCTGGGCGGGTTCTACCCCAAGGCGTTCCAGTAAGCGGTGGTAGATTTCCGGCTGGGGCTTCATCAGGCGCTCTTCTGCTGAAATCACCATGGTGTCGAAGGCGTCGGCAATGTCGAGTTTCTGCAACATGCTGCGCAAGTCATCCCACGCGTTGGAAAGCAGGCCGGTGCAGTAACGCGGGCGCAAGCGGCGCAGCCAGTTGATCAGTTCGTAATCGATGCGGATGCCTTCCCAAAAGCGCAGCCCCAGCCATTCGGCTTTTTCGGGCGGCAGCCCCCACTGCTGGGCGAGGGCTTCCCACAGCGCCTGGGCAGAGATTTCGCCCCGCTGGGCGGCCACGCTGAGGGGGCCGTCGAAGACTTCCTTGTGCAAGGTTTCGACGGGAATGCCAAGTTCCTGTGCCAGGGCGACATGCTTTTGCAGGTCGCCAACGTGCAGAATCACGCCGCCAAAATCCAGCACGACGGCTCGGACGGTAGGGATGCTCATAGGGCGGTATCCTCACTGCGGGATGCGTCGCGCTCGCCAAGGGCGAAAAAGTAGCCCTGGATGAAGCCGCGGGCGCGCTCGGTTTTAGGGTAGGCTTGTTGCAGGGTTTCCCAGAATTTGGCGCTGTGGCCTTCTTTGGGCAGCAGCAGGTGGACGAATTCGTGGGCGACGACGTAATCTATCACCCACGAGGGCCAGGAATGGATTTTGCTGGAGATGCGAACGTGCCCGTGGGTGTTGCCGCCAATGGTGGCGCTGCCGAGGCGTTTTTCCATGTTGTCCACCCAGCGGATGGCTTCCCACGGTACCCGCCCGCCGAAATACTGGCGGTTGACCTTGCGGGCGCGGCGCGCCAGGTCGTCGTGGGTGCGGCGGCGGGCAGTTTGGGTCTGCTTCGCCCGCTCGGCAAGAATTTGCAGCAGCAAGGACGGCACGTCTTTCCGCCGCAATGCTGCGGGAATGCGCACGCAAATACTGCCATCGGGGCGGCGTTCCCAGCGCGCGGTGCGCTTCAGCCGGCGGTCGCGGCGCACAACGATGGTAACCTCTTGCCCCGTGGATGGGTCGGGTAAGGTGTAGGTGCGTTCGCTTTTTCTCATGAGGCAACCAGTTCTGCAAAAAGATTCGGCCAATGTGTCGGGGGGCGTTTGCCCAACCCTGGCAAGGACAAACCGCAGATTTTGCAATTCTGAAGCGTGGAAAAACACAGAAGAACCGCGAAAACACAGCAATTTACTTTGCGTTCTTTGTTCTCCTTGCGCCTTTGCGTTAACTCCCTGGCGCTCTTGGCCTCACCCTGGCGCCCTCAAAATCCGCGTTCATCCGTTGTCATCCGCGGCATCCACTGCCCATTCCTCAAGGCCGGGTAGTTGCACAACGCAGGCGCTCCCAGTCTATCACATTTCCCGTGTGGGGGAAACAAAAAAAGGCTCTACCTCGCGGCAAAGCCTTTTTCGTCGAAGCGCGGATGGAACTATGCCCAACCCTGATTCTTCACAAAGTCGGTGATGACCGGGATGTTCACATCTTTGCCCTGGTAAGCCTGGACGCCGAGGTAAATCAGATAGATCCACCACAGCAGCGGCAGGCAGGCCAGAAGAACGGAAACCCAACTGACCACGGTCAGCACAATGCCGATGATACCCAGCACGAGCGCCTGAGCACTGTGCTTGCGCAGGAAGGGGCGGTTTTTCTTGTCTTCCATCAGCATGATGATGATGGAAACCAGCGGCGCGAACACATACGCCAACAGCGCCCACAATTTGTCGTCGCTGGTAATCTCTTCGGCAGTGGGAATCTCTTGCGGGATTTCGAATTGCTCACTCATACAAAAATCCTCCGGGAAAACGAATAGAATGTGTGCTTGGTGCAACTTGCCGGCAGGAATTGTACCATATCACGCTGTCAGGAAAACCACCACCCGCCGCGGCCCATGCACGCCGATGGTGAGGGTCATTTCGATGTCGGCAGTGCGGGAAGGCCCGGTGATGATGCTGGTCATGGAAACCTGCTGCACCGCGGGCAGGGCGAGCGCCGCGGCCAAATCGGGCACGATGTCGGCATCCCGCAGCACGGCGAGGTGAATTTCGGGCAGCAGGGAAGCCGTCTGCGGCTGACCGGTGCCCGCGGGCACCACCAGGCTGCCTGTGGCGGCAATGCCCGCTAACGCCCCAGTCAGCCCGGCTTTGGGGATGCCCGCTTCATCCTCCGGCGGGAAAGCGGCGACCGGGTGGGCAATGCCCGCGGCGTCGAGGGCAGCGAGCACTTCGGCGGGCAGGTGGGCGGCATCCCACGCCCAAACGCGCGTCAGCCCTTCGCGCTGCAGGAAGGCCACGATGGCTTCCCCAGCGCTTGCCATGTCGGGCACGGCTACCACTTCGCCGCTCAGGGCGGTGAGGGCGGCGGTGAAGGC
>JALVOR010000353.1:0-1347 GCA_027026295.1 Anaerolineales bacterium
GTGCAGGAGGGGGATGGGAGCACAACGAACGCTGACATGGTGGATGGGAAACACGCGAGTTACTTTGCCTCAGCAACCCACACCCACGCTCCAGGCGACATATCACCCCAAGGGGCCGGGAGCGGGTTGGATGCGGATACAATACGTGGGCTTGCGCCACCACTTGGGCTGCCCACAGTTATATACTTGGGCTCCCCCAGCACTGGTAATTACTATGCCAAAATTGCAACCTGCACTCTCACGGGCCCGTGGCAACGAGATGGGGTAAGCGGGTTTGTGTTTTCATATCAACACCGTACGAAATTGATGTTTTCTATTGCTATCTACACTGGTGGCGACATGGGTGTCGAAGTGAACATTAAGGCCGGCGCGTTGCTGTTAAATCAGCCACCAGATTCAAGTTTTAATGGAACAATAGCATATCGTATTGTGGAGGACAGCGAAAGCCAGAAGGTTGTGGAGGTTTACTTCAAATCTACCTGGTCCGGATTGCCATATAAGGCCGAAGTGCTTAGTCTCTCCACTAATAATTTGGAGCCTGACATTGCCTTCGGGCCGACCCCAAGCGGTGTAGTAGATGTTGCCCACGCTGAATCATTCACGACGGAAACCGTGGAGTACGGCTCCAATGCCAACGGGCAGTATGTGCGCTTTCCCGATGGCACGCAGATTTGTTGGGTGGCGAGAAAGAGTATGACATACAATTCAGGGAACACCTGGACATTTCCCGCTGCTTTCGCAGCGATCCCCGCCGTGGCCGGGAAGGTGTATCGTGCAGATACGAACCTGTACTTCGATCCGAGCACGAGTAGTGTGAATTTCTTACCCAAGTCTTCCAATAGCGGGAGCGCCTATGGCTATCTTATGGCCGTGGGACGCTGGAAGTGATAGAGTGAGGAGGTGGATGATGCCGATGATTAGGCCCCCCCAGGCCCCTTCGCGGCCTGGTATCCGGGCGCGATTTACCTGGACGGGTTCCGCCGGGGCTGAGGTACTCACGGCGGAGGTGTATGAGTTGGTGACCACGGTTGACCCGCAAACCGGTGCGGAAACGGTTGTGGAGCAGCCGATTGCCACGATTGAGTACGATTTTTCTGTGCTTGGCCCGGATGACGAATGGACTGGAGTGACCCTGCCTGCCGGGGTGCCCGAATGGGTAAACCCAGTGGTCAGGGCTGACCGGGCTGACGATGGGACCCTTACCATCTGGGTTGTTGACTGGTCACGCCCGGACGGGCAAGACATTCTGACCGAGCCGCTGCCCTGGGAGGTGTAGGATGGCGATGAAAGACAAAAAGCATGACGAAAAACGCTACAGGGCCGTGGTGAGGGTAATGAAGGGTGAGA
>JALVOR010000353.1:1357-8838 GCA_027026295.1 Anaerolineales bacterium
CCCCGGGAGCCCCTCGCGGTCCACCACCTGGGCGACTGGGCCCTGTCCATCGTTCGACAGGCCGATCCGCCCATCAACTGCTTCCCCTCGTCCCACTGCGCCGTGGCCACGCTGTCGGCCCTGGCCGGAAAGAACTGGAACAGCCTGAAGGGCCAAGAGCGAGACACGCTGCTCAAGGTCGCGCTCATGCGCCTCGGTCTGCTGAATGCAAATGGAGATGTGGTAACGGAGTAATTTCTAAAGCCACCGGTCGGCGGGTGAGGCCCGGCGATGGGCTGTCTCCACATCGGCCTGCACGATGTGGAGGTACCAGCGCACCATGTCAAGGGTAGCATGGCCTAAAATGCGCTGAAGGGTGAAAATATCGCCCCCACCGCGAAGGTACTCAATGGCAAAGGTGTGCCGAAAGCGGTGGGGGTGCGTGTTTGGCACGCCTGCGGCTTTGCCGAGGCGGTGAAGCAGGTCGCGGACGGATTTGGGGGTGAGGTTGAAGAGACTATCGGATGGATCTAAATCAGGGAGTGACGCCAGGTAGCGCCAGAGCGCCTGGCGCGCTGTTTTGCCCAGGGGGATGACGCGGGCGCGGGATTTGCGGCCAGAGCCAAAGGGACGGATGTGCAGTTCGCCGACTTCCAGGCGCACATCGGCCACTTTCAGGCGGCAGAGTTCGCCGACGCGGATGCCGGTATCCAGAAGCAGGATGATGAGCGCGGTGTTCCGCTTCCAAGTGGGGCGGCGGACGCGGCGGTTGGCGTGCTGGGTATACTCGGTGGCGTGGAGCAGGCGGCGCATTTCGTCGAGCGTGAAAGGCACGGGCTGGATGCGCTGGATTTTGAGCAGGTGCAGGCCGCTGGCGGGGTTGCGCTTGATGTAGCCTTCCTGCTGCGCCCAGGCGAAGAACGCCCGAATGGCTTTGATGCGGTTGTTGATTGCCCAGTCGGAAAGGGGTTGCCCCTGGCGGGTGGAGGCGCGCACCCGCGGCGGGATGTATTCGGTGCGCAGGTGGTGGATGTAGCGCTGGAGGTCGGCGGCGGTGATGCGTTCCACCGGCGGGTCGTTGAGATACTGAGCCAGGTGGTTGAGGGCTTTGCGGTAGAGGTCGGTTGTGGCCTGGGCGTGGGTAAGCCGGTAGACGAGGGTGAAGCCGTGGATGGCTTTTCTTAAAAACATAGGCTACTACCTCATATCAGGGAACGAGAAGCGTTCTACTTGAGGTAGTAGCCTGGATGTTGCGCCAGTGGTTACTGCGCCAGCTTGAGCGGGCGACGGGACTCGAACCCGCGAATGGTAGCTTGGGAAGCTACTGCCTTACCACTTGGCGACGCCCGCAGGTGCGGTGACAATTTTAGCCATCGTGAGGGGATTTGTCAATGAAAACGCGCGCCCGTCAATCGACTTCTTGCTCGCTGTGGGGCGCGGCGGGCATTGCCTTTGCTAGGAAATCCAGCACGCGCGCCGCCACTTCGTCGGGGGTGAGACCGTCGGTCAGCAGATAGAAGTCGGCATGTTCACGCGCGTGGCGCAAGCGGTGCTGCTGCTCGGCGTAGTCGCTTTCCTGCCACGGCATTGGGCGGCGGCGGTTCGATTCTTCAAAGGATACGTCCAGAAAGATCAGGATGTCAGGGTTGGTCAGGCGCTGCCACATGTGGGGGACGTAAGAATGTTCCTGGGCGATGTGCTTGATGTGGTAGCCGCGAGATGCCAGGTTGTGGATAAGGGTGCTTTTGCCGGCGGCACAGGGGCCGACCACGCCTATGACTGGTTTCATAACGGCAGCCGGACAAGCATGCGGCGCACGCGAGGCTCTTCCTTTTTGGCAGTAACCTGGAGGGCAACAACGCTGATATCGTCGCCAGGGCGGTTTTGGTCGAGCCGCAAGGCTTTTTGCAACAGAGTTTCGGCGATTTGCTCGGCGGTGGGGTGGGCTTCGTCCTCTTCGTCTTCATTCAAGCCGGTGAAAAGGGCGTGCAAAGTGGTTGCTACATCCATTTTGTGCCCGTAACGCACCCCGGCATGCACCACGCCATCGGTGAACATCACCACCGTCATGCCAAGTTCCAGCGGGAGTTCGGTCACTACCGGGCGAGTGTCCCGATAAATGCCTACCGGCACGCTGTCTTCGGCGAGATTGTGCAGGTTGCCGCCGGCATGCACCAGCACCGGTGCGGGGTTGTTGCGGGTGACGACCAGGGTGCGGGTGTGCATGTCTACGGAAAGGATGTTGAGGGTGGCTTGCACCCGCCCCTGTCGCTCGGTGAAGAGATAATCGGAAGCCGCCCGCGCGGCTGCACCGTCGCGCACGCCTTCTGCCAGCAGGCTGATGACCTTGCGCACCACCATGTTGGAAACCCGCTTGGCGCCGCGCCCTGAACTTTGCCCGTCGGCAAGGACGACCGAAAGCCCGCCGTTGGGGCGCTCGACGATTTCCAGCGTGTCGCCGCTTTCCGAAACCGCATATTTCTTGACTTTGGCTACGGCAATTTGTATTTCCATACTTCTATTGTAACGCATCTTCGGGTATGCTTAAGGTGCCTTTTGGCGTGCAAGACATCCTCGCGTGCTGATTTTGCATTTCGGTGCGCCTGTTTGCAGACGAGGTGCGTGTTGAAACGATGGCTTTCGTGGCAAAACGTGCGAGATTACGCCTACCTTACTGTAGGCGCATTGTTGCTGGCGCTTTCGCTGGACTTGTTCCTGGTGCCGGCGCATTTGGCGAGCGGCGGTGTGAGCGGCCTGGCGCAGATTGTCAACCACTATACTGGCTGGCCGATTGGCATGATGTCGCTGATGTTCAACATACCGCTCTTTGTGTTGGGCTGGCGTTTTCTTGGCGGCGCGCGCTTTGCCGCTCGCACGGCGGTGACGACGGTTTTGTTTTCTGTGCTGGTCGATGGCCTGGTGCCGTTCCTGCCGCCTCACGGGCTGACGACGGACCCTGTGCTCAATGTGCTCTACGGCGGCGTAATTGGCGGTGCGGGCGCGGGCTTGATCTATCGCGGGCGCGGCACCAGCGGCGGTACCGACATCCTCGCCCGCATCCTCACCCGCTGGCGGCACATTCCGGTTTCCCAAAGTTACCTCTTTTCCGACGCGATGGTGATGGCGCTGGCCGGGGTGGCTTTTGGCTGGAATCAGGCGCTGTATGCCATTGTGACGCTTTACATCAGCGGTGTGGTGGCCGAGGCCGTCATGGAAGGCTCGCGAGTGGTGCGCACAGCGCTTATTATCACCGAGCGGCCGGGCGAAGTGGCGGCTGGCATTGTTCACAACCTGGGGCGCGGTGTAACGATTATGGAAGGCCGCGGCGGCTATACGGGCAGGCGGCGCACGGTGCTTTATTGTGTCGTCACACGCTCGGAGGTTGCTCCCCTCAAAGCCTTTGTGAGGGAAGCCGACGCTAAGGCGTTCATGGTCATCGGCCACGCTGCCGAGGCCTTGGGTGAGGGTTTCCGTTCATGGTATGATGAAATATAGCCGTATTCCTGTTGTTTGTTTTGGTTGGAAGGAGGATATGATGAACAGATGGCTACGCTGGAGCATATTGGCTGGATTGCTGTTGTGGATGACCTTTGCGGTTCCCGCGGCGCAGGCCAAAACGGTCCAGGGCGATAAAGTGGTGATCGGGGATTCCTACGTTTTGCCCGCGGGGCAAACGCTGGAAGGCGACCTTGTCGTCATTGGCGGGGAAGCCACTGTAGAACAGGGTGCCCGTGTAACCGGGAATGTTCGCGTACTGGGCGGCGCGCTTGTTCTGGATGGCACGGTGGAAGGTAATTTTGCTGTGACTGGTGGGCAAGCCACAGTGGATGGCACTATTCACGGCAATGTGAAAGTGCTGGGGGGCAACGTCTCTTTTGGCGAGCACGCTGTGGTAGATGGCAAGGTTTACGTTGTCAGCGGGGATGTGCGCGGGAAGCCCGGAGCGAAAATTCGCATTGTGCTGGCTGGCCCTAATTGGGGATGGCGACACACCTTTGGCCCTAAGGATGCTTCTGTAAGTTTTCTGGTTCGCTCTGTGTGGCGGGGGATATTGGCGTTCTTGCGGGCAATTGCGCTGGCAGTGCTGGCGGGCGTGGTTTTCCTTTTCCCCGGTGGGCTGGCGCGTGATGCGATTGCTAAAATGGAAAGCGCTCCGCTGGTGGCGGGCGGCATTGGGCTGCTGATTTTTGCCCTGCTGCCGGTGGTTGTGGTGGCGTTGGTGATCACTATCGTGCTGATACCGCTGGCGGTGGTGGTAGGCGTTGTCGTGGCCGTGGCGGCGCTGTATGGCTGGCTGGTGTTGGGGCTGTATTTGGGCGAAAAGATGCTGGCGCAGTTGCACCAATCCTGGCACCCGGCGGGCGTGGCGGCGTTGGGCACGTTCGTGCTCACGTTGCTGGCGGCGCTTGTCAACATTGTGCCGTGCGTGGGATGGATTCCGGGCTTCCTGGCGGCAGTATTGGGTTTGGGCGCGGTATGTCTGGCGTTGTGGGGAGCCTGGCAGCAGCAGTCTGGCAAAGGGTTGAGCGGCGGCGACGAGATCGTTGCGGCATCTCCACCTGCTCAAGAAGGGTGAAAACGAAAACGGGCGAGGTCACTCCTCCTCGCCCGTTTGTTTTTGGAAGAACATCTGCTGGATGGGAATACCGCGCTCGCGGCACCAGATTTGTCGGCTGGTGGGCGGCGCATCGGCAAAGTGACTTGCCAGCGCCGGGTTGTGAGGCAGGAAGGCGGATTCGGCGGCGACCAGTGTTTGCACGAATTCGGGGTAGCCCTCCACGTCGGTTTCCACCCGCAGCACGCCGCCGGGTTTGAGTTTGCGCGCCAGCACAGCCAGAAACCACGGCGCAATGAGCCGCTTGGCCTGGTGTTTGGGCTTCCACCACGGGTCGGGCATGAGGATGTGGAACACTTCAACGCTTGCGTTGGGGATGACCTCGGGAATGACCACCCGCGCGTCGTTATCGCTTACCCAGAGATTTTCCACGCCATGCTTCTGGGCACGTTCGAACATGCGGCGGGCGTACTTCCAGCGTGTTTCGAGGGCGAAGAAATGGCGCTCGGGGTGCTGCCGCGCCCACGCCGTGATGAATCGCCCGTCGCCTGCGCCGATTTCCACTTCTAACGGCGCGGCGGTCAGGAAGGCTGCAAGGCGTTGCTGGTGTTCGGGGGAAGACAGACCGTGACGATACCACGGCGCGGGCTCGGCGGGGTGGGGGTGTCGCCAGCGGGGCTTGCGTTGCGGGTCGCCCCCAATCAGCCCTTTGCCGCGTTCCTCTTGCTGCAGCCAGATGGCTGCCATTTCTTCAGGATCGAGAGATAACTTGCCCCGCCCACGCCGCATGGTGCCGCGGGCTTTGCTTTTGAAAGCGTTGCTCATGGTGGTGGTTTCTTGAGGCGCGCAAAAGGGACGCCGATGCACAGCGTCCCTTTTTGTTTTTGGCAGGTTTAGTATTCGATGGCGCGTGGCAACTGTTTGGCCTGGGCTATCCAGGCTTTGATCATGTTGAGGGTAGGCAGGCGGCGCACCAGTTTTTTTGCTTCGTTGACTTCTATTACTTTGGCGTAGAGGTTGTCAGGGTTGCGCTGTGCCAGTTCAACGACGGTGTCCACGCCGGCTTCTTCCAGCAGGTCGGCGTATTCGGGCCCAATGCCCTTGATGCGGAACAGGTCCGCGTGGTTGACCCATTCCAGCACCAGTTTTTCACTTACGCCGGAAAGTTCGGCCAACGCCTGACGGCCTTTCTTGGTACCTGCTTTCTTCAGCAGGTCGTTGGTGCCGCGGATGCCAGCGCCGCGCAGTTTCTCAGCGTAAACGTCGCCGATGCCTTCGATTGCTTCCAGTTTTGCCATTTTGTGTACTCCTTTCGGGAAAATGCCTTGGCAAATGATACAGGTGTAAGGTGAGGATTATTATAACATATTGGGCTATATTGCAGTGGCGTTCGCGATAAGCAGCACACCGACGGTGATGGCAATTTGCCCGATATGGTAAAGCATCCGCGTCCACAGTCTGCCGTGCGGAATCGGATGCACGAAGCGGTTCCACGCCAACAGGGCGTCGGAGAGGAAAAAGAGCACCGCGCCGACTGCAACGCCGATTGCCCCGCCGCGGGAAACCGCCGCTTGCAGGGGAAGCAGCAGGGCGGAAAGTACCATCAGGCTGATGACGATGAGGTAAGCGGCGACAGGCTTGATGAGTGATTTCTTGCCGCTGGCTTCCAGCGCTGCGCGCAGGCGCTCATAGTATTTGCCCGCGACCAGTCCCACTACGATGGCAAGCCCCGCTGTCCAGAAATCGAAGCGCGGGGCGCTCATGTTGAACGCTAACAGGTAAGCGATGTGCCCCAACAGGAAAGCCGCCAGACCCCACAGAAAGCGTTCTTTGGGTAGCATGAGGAAAATATCCCCTAAAAGGGAGAAAAACAGCGCCAGAGCGACCCAGGCGAGCATGGGGGCGGGTTTCGACAACGCCCGCGCGCCGCTGATGACGGCAAACAGCAACGCAACCATCACCGCCGGCTTGGTGAAATAGCCCATCCGCCGGCGGTCGAGCGCCACCGCGAACCAGTCTCCTACCGCGATGGCAATGGCAATGCCAACCCATTGCGCCCACATATCAACCTTCCTTCTTCTTGTTGTGTGGCAGGCGGAAGCCGAACCATTGCAGCGTGCTGGGGTCGTTGCGCCAATTCTTGCGCACTTTCACCCGCAGGTCGAGGAACACCTTGCGCCCGCTCATGGCTTCGATGGCCTGCCGCGCGGTGCTGCCGATTTGCTTCAGCATCGCGCCGCCCTTGCCGATGACGATGCCTTTCTGCGAGTCGCGTTCTACGAACAGGGTGGCCGCAATATAGGCGCCGCGCTCGCCGCGCTCTTTGTATTCGTCGATGCGCACGGCCAACGCGTGGGGCACTTCGTCGCGCAGGTGCAGCAGCGCGGCCTCGCGAATCAGATCTGCTGCGATTTCCCGCTCCGTGAGGTCGGTGAGGGTGTCTTCGTCGTAGTAAGGTGGGCTGAGGGGCAGCCGCTCGAAAATGGCGTCCAGCAGGGCGTCCAGCCCCTCGCCGGTGAGCGCCGAAATCGGGATGAGCGGCGCGCCGGGCAGCAGTTCCCGATACATAGCCTGGTAGGCTTCCAGCCGGTCTTTGGGTGTGAGGTCCACCTTGTTGAAGACGATGAGCACCGGCAGGTCTTTGGCGGTCTGCTGCAGGAATTCGGCCACCATGCGGTCTTCGGGGTGGGGGAGGTAGGCGCCGTCGACCATGAAGAGGATGAGGTCGACGTCTTCCCACGTGGAAAGCGCCTCGTAGTTCATGGCCTCCCCGAGTTTGTGGTGGGGTTTGTGGATGCCGGGGGCATCGACGAACACGATTTGCCCCCGCTCGGTGGTGAGGATGCCCAACTGGCGCTTGCGGGTGGTCTGCGGCCGGGGGGAGACCGCGGCGATTTTCTGCCCCAGCAGGGCGTTCATCAGGGTCGATTTGCCCACGTTGGGGCGG
>JALVOR010000354.1:0-1724 GCA_027026295.1 Anaerolineales bacterium
GCATAAAAACCTCCGGAAATATATCGCTTCGTGCGTTGGGATTCGTTGATTCGTTACTTCGTTGATTCGTTACTTCGTTGATTCGTTACTTCGTTGATTCGTTACTTCGTTGATTCGTTACTTCGTTACTTCGTGTGGTTCTGCTGTTGGCGCAGATAACGAATATAGCCGTTGAGCATTTGTTTCAGGCGCTCTACTGCCTGCATACTTTGCTGATACGGTGCGTCAGGCAAATATCCCAAGCGATGTGCAAGGGTAAGGAAAGTAAAAGTTTCCTCCACAGAACCGCGCGCGATGTAACAGAAGCGAATCTGATCTCCGTAATGATAACGGCCATATCCTTCAGCGATATTAGCCGGGATACTCTGGACGGCTCGCTGGAGTTGAGTCTGGAGGGCAAAGCGTTCCTGCGATGGTAAATGGGGAACAACCTCACGATATACCCACTCGGCAAAGTTCATGGCCTCTTGCCATACTTGCAACTTCTCCAAGCCACGCTGCACCATCTCGACACCTTCCAAACTCACAAATCAACGAAGTAACGAATTGACGAAGTAACGAATCAACGAAGTAACGAGGTAACCCACACCTAAAACTGCTCCAAAAACCTCAAATCACCACTCCAAAAATAGCGAATATCCTCGATATGGTGGCGCAGCATGGTGATGCGTTCCGGGCCCATGCCGAAGGCAAAGCCGGTGTAGGCTTCGGGGTCGTAGCCGCCGTTGCGCAGCACGGTGGGGTGCACTTCGCCGCAGCCGAGGATTTCCAGCCAGCCGGTGTATTTGCACACGTTGCAGCCTTTGCCGCCGCAGAGGAAGCATTCCACATCCATCTCCGCGCTGGGTTCGGTGAAGGGGAAGTAACTGGCGCGGAAGCGGGTTTGTACCGTGGGGCCGAACATGCTGCGGGCGAAGTCGGTGAGGGTGCCTTTCAAATCGCTGAAGGTGATGTTGCGCCCGACCGCCAGCCCCTCCACCTGGGTGAACTGAATTTCGGAGCGGGCGGTAATCTGCTCGTAGCGATAGACCATGCCGGGCAGGATGACGCGCAGCGGGGGCGGGTCTGCGGGCAGGGGGCCTTCGCTGGTGTAGCCCGTGGCCGCGCGCATGGCGTGGATTTGCCCCGCGGTGGTGTGGGTGCGCAGCAGCACGGGGTAATGCTCGCCATCGCCGCCGTGGTCGATGTAAAACGTATCCTGCATTTCGCGCGCCGGGTGGTAGGGGGGAATGTTGACCAACTGGAAGTTGTACTCGTCCAGTTCCACCTCGCGCGAGCGCACCACCTGGAAGCCCATCTCCGCGAAAATCTGGATGATGCGCCGATGGGTTTGGGTGACGGGGTGCAGGCCGCCGCGGGGCGGGCGGCGTCCGGGCAGGGTGATGTCCAGCCGCTCGCTTTCCAACGCCTGCTGCAGCGCCTGCTGGCGCAGCGCCTCGGCGCGCTCGGCGTAGGCGGCTTCCAGCGCCTGGCGCACCTCGTTGGCGCGCTTGCCCACCAGAGGGCGCTGTTCGGGCGGCAGGCTCCCCATCTGCGGGAAGACCTGCATCAGCGGCGATTTGCGCCCCAGGTGGGCGACCTTCCAGGCCTCCAGCGCGTCGGCGTCTTGCGCCTCGGCCAGAGCCTGCAGCGCCTCTTGTTGAATGCGTTCCAGTGCTTCCAGCATACGACCTCCTTTGTTTTCATCCACAGATTGCACAGATTAGTGCCGATTGCGTTACCTC
>JALVOR010000354.1:1734-8758 GCA_027026295.1 Anaerolineales bacterium
CACATAATTTTCTTGGCGCCCTTGGCGGCCTCTTGGCGTCCTTGGCGTTATTTCTTTGTACCTTTGCGCCATCTCCGCGCCTCTGCGTTAAACCAAAACCTCCCGTCCCATCAAGGGACGGGAGGGAGAACCCGCGGTACCACCCTTGTTGGCCGTGCGCGGCACAGCCCACTCGTTGCGCCTACGGGCAAGGCTGCCGATAGGCTCCCCTGATAACGCCGGGGCCGCGGCCTGGGCTACTGCGCGTTCACCCAGGCGGCTCGGAAGGGAACTTCGGTCGGCTTCCACCGAGGGCGGGTTGCAGCCCGTGCCCGCCCCTCTCTGGCGGCTTCCGTCGGCCTACTTTCCTTCGTCGTTGCCGTTGGGCTTAATTGTGCCCGAAAATGGCAAGTTGTCAAGGGAATGCGCGCTTTTGGTCGTCGCAATGCCCCTCATTCTGCCATCCGGGGGTCAAAGGCATCGCGCAAGCCATCGCCCAGGAAGTTAAACGCGAGGGTGGTAATCGAAAGCGCCGCTGCCGGCACAAGAATTTGCAACGGATAAGTACGCAGGTTTTGCACGCCTTCCGAAATCATAATGCCCCAACTCGGCGTGGGCGGATCAACACCCAAACCACTAAAGGACAGAAAAGCCTCGGTGAAAATATAGCCAGGGATGGCAAGCGTTTCCGCAACAATCAACGGCCCCATGACGTTGGGAATGAGGTGGCGGAAAATAATTCGTGTGTGCGAGGCGCCAACGGCGCGAGCGGCTTCCACAAACTCTTTCTCTTTGTAAGAAAGCACCTGCCCACGAGCCAGGCGCGCCATGCCAATCCAGTTCACCAAGCCGATGGCGATAAAGAGCAACAACATGCCGCCCATTTTCGCGTTCCAGTCGAGCAACACTTTTGCAAATCCCCCTTCGGCGCCCACTCTGGCTAACGCCTTGAAGTAGGTTTGCAACAAAATCACCACGATAAGGAATGGGAAACCGTAGAGAAAATCAACCAAACGCATCATCAGGTTATCGACCTTGCCGCCCACATAGCCGGAAATCGTGCCGTAAATGGTGCCTACCGTCAGGCTGACCAACGAGGCCACCACCGCAATGGAAAGCGACACCCGCGTACCATACAGCGTGCGGCTCAACAAATCGCGCCCGAGATAATCTGCCCCCAACAAAAACGAATTATCGATCTTGGCATAACGTTCGGCGTGTTTTGGCATCAGCCACATCAGGTAGGAAGGCACAGCATTGTTAGCGTCCAGATCCTGCGTGGCGTAATCATAAGGCGCCATCTTGTCAGCAAAGATGGCCACGAAGACCAGCAAAACGACAACCGCCCCGGAAATCAGCGCCAGGCGGTTGCGCATCAGACGCGCCAAAGAATCCCGCCACAGGCTGCGCTGCCGTCGAGACAAAATTTCTTCGTCTTCTGCAGAGAGGTTGGCAACAGCCATAGAAATCTCCTCACCCAAAGGTTAGTCGTAACGGATGCGCGGATCCAACCAGGCGTAGGTCAAATCCACCATCAAGTTGGCAATCAACAGCAAAAACGTATACACCAAAGTGACGCCCATCAACAACGGATAGTCACGGTTACCCACGCTCTGCACAAAATGCCGACCCATGCCATTGATGCCGAAAATTTGCTCAATAATGAGCGAACCGGTGACCACAGCCGCAAACAAGGGGCCCATAATCGTAACCACCGGAATCATCGAGTTCTTCAACGCGTGAATGGCAATCACTGTACGTTCGGACAAACCTTTCGCCCGCGCAGTGCGAATGTAATCCTCGCGGATAACCTGCAACAAACTGGCCCGCGTCAAACGAGCAATGGAAGCCGACATACCGGTACCCATAGCAATCGCGGGCATGATGGCATGCGACCAAAATTTCCAACTGAGAATATCACGAGGAAACAAGCCCAAAATAAAAGGCGGTTTTGCACCCCAGGTCGCTACTGGCAGCCAGCCCAATTTGACGGCAAACAGCCAAATCAGCACTGGCCCCAAAACCATGCTCGGCACAGACACGCCCAATACGGCAATAAAAGTAGCCGTGTAATCAAGCCAGGAATTCTGTTTTAAAGCAGCAATGATGCCGGCTGGCACACCAATGCTCAAGCCAATAATCATCGCCAAAAGCCCCAACTGAAACGAAATGGGGAATGTACCCTTAATAATATCTGTGACGCTCTGGCCGCGATACCGCAATGAGGGGCCAAAATCGCCCCGAATCAAGCCTTTGGAACCTCCATCGGCTGGCTGCTGATATTTGCCCGCAGACAGGAATTCCACCACATCATCGCCGAACAAGTAGGAAACGAACTGCCATGTCACCGGCCAATCAAGATGATATTTGGCCTCGATGTTGGCAACCACTTGCGGCGGCAGCGCCTTTTCACCGGCATAGTCAAACGGGCCGCCGGGAATCACGCGCACCAAAATGAAAGTAAACAGCGCCACTGCGAACAGCACGGGAATGAACCCAAAAACACGACGAATGATATATCGTCCCATAAGACATCCCTTTTCGGGAGAGTAAAGAGCGTTTCAAAAAAGGACATCAGAGGCCGTGCAGCCGTACCACACGGCCTCTGAACTTGCTCTGCCAGGACTACAGGTTATCCACCAGTTGCAGCCTTCTTGGCATTCCAGTCGATCACCCAATCCCAGTAATTGGGAGCGCCCAACGGCGGGTAATCCCGTTGCAGCCAGGGCTTGGTGACCGTGTTGATGACATAGAAGTAGAGCGGGATGTAGGCGGCTTCGGTCACAGCCAGTTCATGCTCGGCCTCGTAGTAGAGTTCCTTGCGCTTTTCAGGATCCTGCTCCACCTTTGCCTGCTCGGTGAGTTCGTCGAACTTCATCGGTTTCACCTCGGTGCAGGTCGCGTCCACGCAACCGCGGCGCAGGCGGTTGGCGCCAGCGGTGTTGTTGAACACCTCATACACCCAGTTGTTCTCATCCGGGTAGTCGACGCACCAGCCCAGGCGGAAGATGTGCGGCACCTCGTCCAACGGGGTGGTCTTCTTGATGGTGTCGAGGTAAACCTTCCATTCCTGGTTCTCGACCTTCACATCCACGCCCAGGTTGTCCTTCCACATCTGCTGAATAGCAGCGGCGATCTTGGCATGACTTTCAGAGGTGTTGTGCATCAAGGTAATGCCCAGGGCATTGAAGTCGTCTAAGGTCATGCCCTTCTCGTCCAGGTATTCCTGGAGCAAGGCCTTGGCCTTTTCGGGGTCGAAGGGCATTTCCTTGGAGAAAGCACCGGGGTCAGGAGCGCCAAAGATACCCGGAGGCGCAAAGTGGTCGGCAGGGGTCTGCCCGCCCTTGAGGACGTTGTCCACCAGCGACTGCTTGTCCACAGCCATGGCAAACGCCTTGCGCACGCGCACATCGTCGAACGGCGGCTTGTTGTTTACAAAGCCATAGTAGTAGGTGCACAGGTCGGGGGCGTTGTAGTATTCCTTGCTGAGTTCGGGATCGCTCTTGACACGATCCATTTCACCCAGCGGCACGCCGGTGGTGTCCAGTTCGTTGTTTTCATAGAGGGCGAAAGCGGTCGATTCCTCGGTGATCATCACACCATGGATCACGTCAATATTGCCCTTGATGTCGCCGCCATTGGCAGCCCACAGCGGCCAGTAGGGGTTCCGCTTCATGTTGAGTTCGGAACCATGCACCCACTCGGTCATCACATAGGGGCCATTGGTGACAACGGTGCCAGGCTCGGTCCACTTCTCGCCAGCGGCTTCGATCACCCACTGCGGCACAGGGGAAACCACCCACATGCCTGCGATGGCGGGGAAGAAACCGGCGGGGCTTTCCAGCGTGAACTGAACGGTCCAGTCATCCAGCGCCTTCACGCCCACATCGTCGGCGGTCACACCATCAGCACCGGTGTTGAAAGCCTGGCCGTTCTTGATGATGTAGAGCACGTAGGCATAGTCGGAAGCCGTCGCGGGATCCAGGGTGCGCTTGACGGCATATTCCACGTCATGAGCATTCACCATGCGCGGATTGCCATTATCGTCGAGCACCTGTTCCACCTCGCCAGTCGCGGTGTTGTATTTCACCCACGGCACGTCCTTGCGCAGGTGGAAAGTGTACACAGCGCCACCTTCGGAGGCTTCCCACGAAGTAGCCAGCCAGGGCTCCACTTCGCCGGTCTTGGGGTTGAATTTGGTCAGCCCCATGAACATCTGACCGGCTACCGCCACCGAAGTGGTGTCCGTCGCCAGGCCGGGGTCGGCCGTCGGAGGTTCCGTGCCCCAGTTGATGTCCAGCGTCACCGGTTCAGGCGGGGGCGTGGGGGTAACCTCCACGACTTGCGTCACCACAACCTGTTCGCCGTTTTTCTCGACAACTTGCGTCACGACGACAGTCTGCGGTGCCTGCTGCCCGCAAGCCGCCAGCAACAGGCCAGCGACAATCAGCAGGGAAACTAAAATAGCGATCTTTTTCATACCTTACTCCTCCTTAAACTGAGAAAAAGGATAAAACACGAATCGTACTGGACAGAACAACGATATTCGGAAGCCAGGCATCACCTCCTTACTGCCGAAATTCAAAGCCAATAGCGGCCCTTTACACCAAGTGACAAGCAACCCAGTGGTCGGGTGCGATTTCCCGCCACTCGGGTTCTTCCTCTTTACAAATATCTTTCGCCAAAGGACAGCGCGTGTGGAAACGGCAACCCGAAGGCGGATTGACCGGGCTGGGGACGTCGCCTTCCAGAATGATGCGTTTGCGCTCCCGCTCTTTCTTGGGGTCTGGAATCGGCACAGCAGAAAGCAACGCCTGGGTGTAAGGGTGAGCAGGATGCTCATACAGTTCGTCGCGGTCAGCGAGTTCCACCACCTTGCCCAAATACATGACCGCCGTACGGTCGGAGATATGGCGCACCATGCTCAGGTCATGGGCGATGAAAAGATAGGTCAAGCCAAACTTTTCCTGCAAATCTTCCAACAAGTTCACGACCTGTGCCTGAATTGAGACATCCAGCGCCGAAATAGGCTCATCCAGCACCATGAACTCGGGTTGCAGCGCCAGGGCGCGGGCAATGCCAATGCGCTGGCGCTGACCACCCGAAAATTCATGCGGGTAGCGGTTGACGAAATAGGGGTTCAACCCCACCAAGCGCAACAACTCTTGCACCCGCTCGCGACGTTCGCGAGCCGTGCCAATGTTGTGCACCTCCAGCGGTTCAGCCACAATCGCGCCCACCGCCATACGAGGGTTCAAAGAAGCATAGGGATCCTGGAACACCATCTGCATGTTGCGACGCATCTGCCGTAACGCTGCACCTTTCAAGGTTGTCAATTCTTTGTCACCATAAAACACTTTCCCAGCGGTCGGGCGATAAAGCTGCAAAATCGTGCGCCCTGTGGTAGATTTACCACAACCGCTTTCGCCAACAAGCCCCAAGGTTTCACCTTTGCGAATATCAAAAGAAACCTTATCAACCGCCTGCACCGCCCCAACCTGCCGCTGGAAAAGAATGCCGCGGGTAATGGGAAAATGCTTGGTAAGTTTTTCCACCCGTACCAGCACTTCATGGCCGTTCGCGCTCACCTGTTGCTCGCTCATCGCAACTCCCCTGTATCAATATCAATCCAGCACGCCAACCGATGACCCGGCGCAACTTCTTCCAACGGAGGCCGTTGCTCAAAGCAAATTTGCTTTGCATATTTGCAACGGGCAGCAAAAGGACACCCCCGCGGCAACGCAATCAAATCCGGCGGCAACCCTTCGATGGTTTCCAGTTTTTCACCGGGGCTGCCATCCATGCGAGGCAATGAACTCAACAATGCTTTTGTGTAAGGATGCCGGGGCTCCTCATAAAGTGCGTCAATCAGTGCGTCTTCCACAATAAAACCGGCATACATCACAATAACCCGCTCAGCCAACCCCGCAACCACGCCAAGGTCGTGGGTGATCCAAATCAGCGACATACCAATCTCGTCGCGCAGGCGTTTCACCAAATCCACAATCTGGGCTTGAATCGTGACATCCAACGCCGTGGTGGGCTCATCGGCAATCAGCAAATCGGGGTTGCAAGCCAGCGCCATGGCAATCATCACGCGCTGGCGCATCCCCCCCGAAAACTGATGCGGGTAATCGTCCAGCCGGTTGCGCGCCGAAGGAATACCGACCATCTCAAGCAATTCCGCAGCGCGCTCGCGGGCTTCTTCCTTATCCATCCCCAAGTGTAATTGCAAAGGCTCCACCATTTGATAGCCAATGGTCAACACCGGGTTCAGCGAAGTCAGCGGGTCTTGAAACACCATTCCAATTTGTGCACCACGGATTTTGCGCATTTCAGACTCAGGCAACTGAAGCAAGTCCGTGCCCTTGAAACGCACACTGCCATAAATTTTCGCAGGCGGCGAGGGAAGCAGGCGCATTACCGAGAGCACCGAAACGCTTTTACCGCACCCCGATTCCCCTACAATGCCCAATGCCTCACCCTCATGCAACGGGTACGAAATACCATTAACCGCCTGCACCACCCCCTGTTCCGTGTGGAACTCCGTGCGGAGATTATCCACTTCCAAAATGACCTTTCGCGACGTTGCCAAAAGTAACCTCCACAGAAAGGTTGCCCACCTCGTAATGGGTAGCACTATTTTAGAAGATGTTACGAGGAAAGTCAATCAAACAACCCGTCAATTTTGCACGCATTTTCTCCAGATGATACAATCCTTCTATGCCTCCAGACATTCAAAGCCCCCAAAACCCTAAAATCAAACGCCTGCGGGCACTGCAAAAGCGCAGCGGTCGGCGCAGGCACGGCCTTTTCATCGTCGAAGGATTGCGGCACGTGGGCGCAGCCCTGGAAAGCGGTGCCGATGTCGCTCATCTGCTTTGGGCACCCGACCGCCTGACCAGCGACTACGGGCGCGGCCTGGTGCAGGAAGCCCAACGGCGCAGCATTCCCGTGTGGCGCGCCACCCCCGAAGCCTTAGACGCCGCCTCGCCGCGCGAGCACAGCCAGGGCATCATTGCCGCCGTACGGCCTCACCCCACCC
>JALVOR010000355.1 GCA_027026295.1 Anaerolineales bacterium
GGCCAAGAAACAGGCGCGCGGCGCTGATTTGCTGGGAAAACTGGAAGCCGAGGGCATCCATGTACGCGCTGGTTCCATGCGCGGCCTGGCCGAGGAAGCCCCCTTCGCCTACAAGGACGTGGATTTAGTGGTGAAAAGCGTGGTCGGCGCGGGGCTGGCGCGCAGGGTGGCGCGCTTGGTGCCGTTGGCGGTGGTCAAGGGGTGAATTTGCGGTCCGTGGTTCAGAATGCGTGATGTGTTGCTTCGTTCCGCGTTCATCCGCGATATCAGCGTTCGTCCGCGTCCCATCCTCGAGCCAGGCAGTGGGCAAAACAAAAAATCGGCGGGCTGCAAAAAGCCCGCCGATTTGCTTTCCGTACCCGAAAGGGGTTAGTGAAGGATTTGCGAGAGGAACAGTTTGGTGCGGTCTTCCTGCGGGTTGGTGAAGATTTGCTCGGGCGGGCCGCTCTCCACGATTTGCCCCTGGTCGAAGAAGTACATTCGGTTTGCAACGGCGCGTGCGAAGCCCATTTCGTGGGTCACGACCAGCATCGTCATGCCGCTTTCTGCCAGTTCGATCATGACGTCAAGCACTTCTTTGATCATTTCGGGGTCGAGTGCCGAGGTTGGCTCGTCGAAGAGCATGATTTTCGGCTGCATGGCAAGGGCGCGGGCGATGGCCACGCGCTGCTGCTGGCCACCTGAGAGTTGCCCCGGGAACTTGTCGGCCTGCTCAGGAATGCCCACCCGCTTGAGCAATTGCATGGCGACCTCTTCGGCCTTGGCTTTGGGCCATTTGCGCACTTGAATGGGCGCTAAGGTGACGTTTTGCATCACCGTCAGGTGAGGGAAGAGGTTGAACTGCTGGAATACCATGCCGGTTTCCATGCGGATTTTCTCGATGTTGCGGATATCGCGGCTGAGTTCGATGCCATCGACGATGATTTTGCCCTTCTGATACTCTTCCAGCCGGTTGATGGTGCGGATGAAGGTGGACTTCCCCGAACCGGAAGGCCCAAAGATGACAATCACTTCACCTTTGTAAACTTCCATGTTGATGCCGCGCAGGACATGGAAGTTGCCGTACCATTTGTGGACTTCGTGAGCCAACACGATGGGAAGTTCACCCTTTTCGATGGCTTCCGACCGGTGTTCTTCTGGCATTTCCAGAATTTGTTCGGGCGTAGTTTTGACTTCGACTACCGTTTCGCTCATTTTGGTTGCCTCCGAATTTAGCGTTCACCCACGCCTAAGGCCACTTCCAGGCGGCGGCTGGCGTAGGACATGGCATAACTGAACACCCAGTAGATCAGGGCAATGAACAGGTAAACTTCACGCTGCTTGCCGATGAATTCCGGCTGTGCCAATACCGTGGATGCGATGCCCAGCAGGTCCAGCAAGCCAACGATGGCAACCAGCGAGGTGTCTTTGAACAGGGAGATGAACTGGTTGACCAAAACTGGGATGACGTTGCGGAGTGCCTGGGGCAAGATGATGAAGAAAGTGGTCTGGAAACCGCTCAGCCCCAGCGCCCAGGCGGCTTCCGATTGCCCCTTGGGAATGGCTTGTAACCCGCCGCGAACGTTTTCTGCCATGTAGGCTGCGGAAAACAGGATGATACCGGCCATTGCCCGCAGCACGTTGTCGATTTTTATTTGCGGCGGCAGGAAGAGCGGCAACATCAGTTGTGCCATGAAGAGCACGGTCACTAACGGCACGCCGCGGATGATTTCGATGTAGAGGATGCTGAAAAGTTTCACGATGGGCAATTCTGACCGGCGTCCTAACGCCAGCAGGATGCCTAACGGAAACGAAACCGTGATGCCGACCACCGCCAGCAGCATGGTGAGCAGCAAACCGCCCCACAGGTTGGTCTTGACAATCTTGAGGATGGGTTCGATGCCGAGGATGAGCAGGATGAGGATGGGGAAGTAAGCCAGTAACAGCACCAGGAGCGGGCGGCGCATGGCTTTGGGTTTCCAGGTGCCCAACCCCCAGCCAATCAGTGCGGCAACAGCGAAGATGATCCAGTTGATGCGGGAAAAGCCGCTGATGAACGGCAACGCTGCCAGAGCCAGGGGGATGAAGAGCAGGAAAGCGCCGATTCGCCGTGCCCGCGGCAGCCAGATAGCCCACGCCAGCCCAGCGGTGAACGCCAGCAGGTGTAATGCAACCCAGATGCGGAAGATCTGGTCAGTAGGGTATTGCCCCACCATGAACAGCCGCAGGTTGACGACGACCACCTGCCACTGCGCCTGGGTGAAGACCCAAATCAGGGTGGGCTTGAGGACGATGTAGAGGATATACAGCGTGACCAGCGTCAGCAACGTGTAGTACCACGTGCTGAAGAGGTTCTTCTTGAGCCAGCCAAGCACGGTGTAGCGTTCCGTAGGCGGCGCAAGCACTTCGCCGCTGGAGTATTGTTCAGGTTCTCGGTTCATCATGGCTAACGCTCCACCAGGCGGATTTTCTTGTTATACCAGTTCATGAACACCGACGTCAGCAGGCTGAAGGAGAGGTACACAGCCATCATCAGCGTGGTCACTTCCACCGCGCGCCCTGTCTGGTTGTGGATGGTGCCGGCAACCGAATACAGGTCGGGGAAGCCGATGAACACAGCCAGCGAAGAGTTCTTGGTGAGGTTGAGGTATTGGCTGGTCATGGGCGGCACGATGACCCGCAGCGCCTGCGGGAACACCACCAGCCGCAGTGTCTGGAAGCCGTTCAACCCCAACGCACGAGCAGCCTCGATTTGGCCTTTGGAAACCGACTGGATGCCTGCCCGCACGACTTCGGCAATGAACGCCGCGGTGTAGAAAACCAGCCCCGAGAACAGCGCCATGAACTCGGGCGTGAGTTCCAGCCCGCCGACGGTGCGCAACCCTTTGATTTCCGGCGTATCCAGCGCCAGCGGCGCCTGGTGCATGAACAGGGTAATGGCAAACCAGCCGACGAGGGCGACGCCCAGGAAGGTCAGGGTAGACCACACCGTGACCAGCGGCATGCGACCGGTGCGCTTCCCGATGAGCGTCAGCCGCCACCACACGATGGCTGCGAGGATCAGGCCGAGGAGCAGCACATAGAGATAGGCATGCCAGGTTGCTGTAGGCTTCCCCCACGGCATGGCAACACCGCGGTTGCTGATGATGGTTGGCCCTGCCAGAATTTTGGCTTCCTTCAGGCGGGGGAATTGCAGGAAGACGCCTGTGTACCAGAAGACCAGCAGCACCAGCAGGGGAACATTGCGGATGATTTCGATATAAATACTTGCAATTTTGTTGATCAGCCAGTTGGTGGAAAGCCGCATCACGCCGATGATCACGCCCAGGATGGTGGCGAAGACGATGCCTAAGGCGCTGACTTCCAGCGTGTTGAGAATGCCCACGATGAAAGCCCGACCATAAGTGCTGTTGCGGCTGTAGGAGATTAGATGCTCGCCAATGTCAAAGCCTGCTGTCAGGCTCAAAAAATGGAAACTCGGCAGCAGACCACGCTGCGCCAGGGCGGTTATCATGTTGTGGTAGAGGTACCACAGGAAGAAGATTACCGCCACCAGGAAGACAATTTGCGCAATCCACTGCAGAACCCGTTCGTCTCGCCAAAAGGGAACACTCGTTTCGTTCATACAGACCTCCAGGCGGGGTTCTTGCTAAACAAAAAAAGGAAGGGCGTGCCCGAAGGCACCCCCTTCCTCAGATGCAAGTGTGTCCTACCGGATAGGCGGAGCGTAAAGCAGGCCGCCGTCCTTCCACGAAGAGTTCAGACCGCGCGGCAGGTTGAAGGGGGTGCCGGGGCCGAGGTTGCGCTCGTAGATTTCAGCGTAGTTGCCGACGTACTTGATGACGTTGTAAGCCCAGTCGTCGCCCAGGCCGAGTTTCTGGCCCATTTCGCCTTCCAGGCCAAGGAGTTTCTTGACGTTCGGGTCATCCGTCTTGGCTTTCACGTCGTCGACGTTCTTGGAGTTGATGCCCATTTCTTCGCCGGTGAAGGTGGCGAAGACAACCCAGTTGATGATGTCGTACCACTGGTCGTCGCCCTGGCGAACCACGGGGCCCAGAGGCTCTTTGGAGAGGGTAGCATCGAGGATGATGTGGTCATCAGGGTTCTTCAAGGTCACGCGGCGGGAAACCAGGCCGGACTTGTCGGTGGTCACGGCGTCGCAGCGGCCTTCTTCGTAAGCGCCGAACACCTGGTCAGCGGTTTCGAACACCACGGGGGTGTAGTCGATGCCGCGGGCGGCCATCTGGTCGGCCAGGTTCAGTTCGGTGGTGGTGCCGGTAGCCACGCAGATCTTCGCACCGTTCAGGTCTTCGAGTTTGGTGATGCCGCTGTCCTTGCGCACCAGAATGCCTTGACCATCGTAGAACGTGGTCGCGGCAAAGTTGGTGCCCAGGTCGGTGTCGCGGGTCAGCGTCCAGGTGGTGTTGCGGATGAGGACGTCGATTTCACCGGTCTGCAGTGCGGTGAAGCGCTCTTTGGCGGTCAGCGGGCGGAATTCCACCTTGCTGGGGTCGCCGAAGATGGCGGCAGCCACCGCGTGGCAGTAATCCACATCGAAGCCCTTGTAGTTACCCTGGTCGTCCACATAGCCGAAGCCGGGCAACTGAGCGTTCACGCCGCAGATGAGGTAGCCGCGATCTTTCACGGTCTTGAGGGTGGTGCCATAGCCGGCAGCGGTGTTGCTGCCACCGCTGCTGGGGGCCTCGACGGTCACGATGACGGTTTTCACGGCTTCAGGGCCGCCGCTCGAGGCTTGCCCGCCGCCACAGGCGGCCAACAGCACGCCTAAAACAAGCAACACGCCAAGAAAATAAAACACACGCTTGGACATACAAACTCCTCCTTTTGAAAATTGGGGGAAATAACGGAATGGCCGCGTTCCAGCAGGAACGGGCGCTTTGCCCCAAAACGAGAATAGGCAAAATAAGTATAGGGGGGATGGGGAGTTTCCCGCAAGGTAGACAAAATGTTTGTTTATGATTTTTTTATACACGCGGTGTGGCAAGAGGCCGGGCAATGGTGGCGATGCGGGCGTTGGTGAGGGCAACGAAATCTGCCACGCTCAGCCGAATGTTCAGCCCCCGTTGCCCGCTGGAAACGTGCAGGGTGTCGGCTTCCTGCGCGCTGGCATCGAGCACCACAGCGAAGCCGCGGTTGAGCAGCGCCAGCGGCGAGATGCCGCCGGCCAGCAGGCCGGTCAGGCGCTCGGCTTCTTTCTGCGTGGGCAGGTTAACCTTCTTTTCCCCCACGGCGCGCGCGACGGCCTTCAGGTCCACTTCCTGCACGGCAGAAACCACTGCCAGGATGGGCTTCCCCCTGCCGGGGCGCGTCACCACGATGGTTTTGAAAACCCGCTCCGGGGGCACGTTCAGCAGGCGCGCGGTTTCCAGCGCGCCGAGTTTTTCCGGCGGCAGGTCGTATGCCGTGTAGGCCACGTGGTGGCTTTCCAGCAGGCGGACGACGTTGTTCTTGCGCTTGTCTTTTTTGCCCATGGCAACCATTCACGGAGATTTTACAGACTGGCACAGAGAAGCACCCCAGAAAACCCAGCACCCTCTCTGCGCCTTTGCTTTTTCTGCGTCTTTGCGTTCCTCTGCGCTACGGTATCACCTCATAAATCACCGTATCGCCATAACGGAACACCTCGCGCCAGTAGATGCCGTCGTAGCGCTCGAATTTCTTCAGCCCTATGCCGGGGTAGTAGGCGCGTTCCAGTTGTCCGACGACAATGTAGCGCACCTGATATTTGCGCAGGAAAGCCAACGCTTTCTGGATGTCGATGTTGCGGTAGAACTCGCCCACCGCGTCCACGCGCTGCTCTACCCACACCGGGTTGACCACGCCGCGCTGCTGCCGCTGGTGCCAGTTCCAGCCCACCACGCCCGGCAAGCCGGTGTAAATCGTGAAGCGCGTCCCCCAGCGGTATTCCACCGTGTTGCCTTCCACAATGACCGGCGTGCCCTGGACGTGCGCCTGCATCCAGCGTATCGCGGCGGCATCCTGCGATAAAACCATGTCGGTATCCTGGTCAAAGTAATGGGCGTAATCCATGTAGGCCATGCCGTCGAGGGTATGGGGCGTTTCAGGCGCCATGCGGTCTTGCATTTTGGCAGCCCCGCCGATAACCGGAAACAGCGCCGCGCCCCAAACCAGTACCAGTAGTGCCCCGCCCCACCAGTGGCGCAAACGGGGGCGTTGCGGGCAGGCGGTCGCTGCCAGGTCGCCAAGGGCAACAGCAGCGGAAATGCTGAACAGCGTCCACACTTGGAAATAGAACTTGAACACCGTGTTCATGCGGGCGATGTCGCCCTGCAGCACGACCACCTCGACCACCAGCGTCAGCGTCAGGCCGGCGCCGAGCAGCACAAGCACAATTTGTTCGGCCAGGGGGCGGCGCGGGCGTAGCAGCAGCGCGCCCGTCCACGCCAGCAGAGGCGCCACCAGCCACGCAATACGCACGCCAAGGGCAGCGAAGAAAGCCGCCACGACCAGGGTCAGCACGGCAGCCAGCGGCACGGTAGAGCGCCCCGTGCGCGCCCACCACCGCAGGCCGTCCACCGCCGGCGTTTCGGCCAGCCAGCGGCGGGTTTGCCATGCCAGCCAGGAAACCAGCACGAACAGGAACAGCCCCCAATGCACCAGATAGGCGCTGACGGGTGTGTGGGTGCCGTGCCAGATGCCGACTTTGGTGTAGCCCTGCGCGTACCAGTGTGCGTAGGGCTGGTAGAGCAGCAGGGAAGCCAGCACCAGCCCCGCCGCCGCGGCCATCGCAGCACCAATGCGCTGTGCCCGCGATGCGGGGGCGCGTGTTTCCCACGCGGCGTAGCCTGCTGCCAGCACGCCCAGCCCCAAATAAGTGGGGAAGTCCCACGTGTTGGTAGGGCGCAGCGCGCCGATGATCAGCCCGCCCCACAGCAGGGAACCCGCCCACCAGCGCCAGCCCGGGGCGTGTTTCCGCACCCATAGCAGCAGCCCCACCGCCCACAACAGCGCCAGAATGGTCAGCCCTAACGCCATCAGGTGGGCGTGCAGGTCGGCGTAGAGGAAGGTGAAGAAGGGGAACTCGGTAATCGGCTCCACCTCGCCCGGCGCGGGAATCACGCGGCTGGGGGACCAATACCAGTCGCCGATGCCATAAGGCAGGTGCATGCCCTGCAGCGTTTTCAGGAAGCCCTGATAAGCCCACGTGAAGTGCTGTATCAGCGAGCCTTCGATTTTACCGCCCGGCGCTGCCAGCCGCTGGAAGCCTTCCCAAATCATCTTTACGGTGCCCAGGTTGCCTAACAGCGCCAGCCCGATGGCGCCTGCCAGCCCTGCCAGCCGCGGCGAGAGGGAACGCTTTCCCAGGGCGGCATACAGCCCGCGGGCAAAGGCAAACGCGGTCAGCGCCACCGTGGCGAACAGGGTGGGCAGAATCAGGTTGTAGGCGAACGTCGGCGCAAGGCCGAGCAGTTTCACCGGCATGCCCACCAGCACAAAGCCCCAATAGTAGTAGTTGATGTAGCCGCGAGCAAACCACGGGTCGTAGGGCGGGAAGGTGGCGCTCTTCAGCACCGCGGTGAAATACGACAGATCCATCGGCTTCTCGCCGCCCTTCCACGGGTGCCACAGGTCGGGGTTTTGCCAGCGGATGTAAAGATCGAGCAGGAAGAAAGCGAGGAAGAAGGCTTCTACCCACAAAATTTCACGCTTGCGGCGGCGAATATCTTCCTTAAAGGCCGGCCACTGCCGCCACGCCGCCCAGGCGGAAGCCAGCGCGAAGACGGCCAGCAGCCCCCACAGCGCGGCGCGGGTCACAGGCAGCCCCGCCGAGCCCCACAGCCACGCGAGGTAGGCATAGAGCAGCATGCCCGCGAGGCGCGCTGCCGGGTAGCCGCCATCGGGAAAGGCGCTGAAAAACGGGCGCAGCAGCGGCCACGCCAGCCAGCCCAGCAGGGCAATCAGCAGATACCACGCCACCACGCCCAGCGCGCGCCAGCGGTTGAGCGGGTTTCCCGCCGAAAACAGGCGGCTGAAAGTGCCGCTGATTTGTTGCAGCCCCCAGCGTGCCGGCGGCAGCAGCAGGTTGGCGGGGTGGGGCGGCGCTTCGCCGGGCAAAACGTGCACCACGGTGTCCAGATCGACGCTTTCCAGCAGGGCATGGGTGTGGGCGCGATCGTAGGCTTCCCAGTTCTTGCGGAAGACGAACACTTTGGGGTGGTCGTATACGGTGAAGGCTTCCTCGGCGGGCTGGTCGTTGATGCGGAAGCCGCCCAGTGCCGGGTCGGATTCGAACACCGCCACCAGATCATAGCCGAATTTGCCGCTGTAGGTGCCCACCTGAGCAGTGTCGTAGCAGTGTTCCACGGTTTCCCACGGCGGGCAGCCCAGCAGGTCGTGGTAATAGGCGTCCACCAGCGGGTAGCGCTCGGGCAGGCGGGGCAGGCTGCCCCACTGGCGGCTGGAAGTAATCAGGATGTAGTCGGCTTCGTCGAGGATGTTCGCCATGCGGTTGCGCTTTTCGGCGTCGTCATCCCAATACATTTCGAAGTTCAGCCCCTGGTAGATGCCGCCGAAGGGGTCATAGCCTGCCATGCGCAGGGGCAGGCCGTCGTCCCATGAGGTTTCGTTGGCGATGTTTGCGCCCAGCAGCCGCAGTTGGCCGTTGTCAATGCTCAACGTGAGGGTGTAGGTTTCGCCTTTGGTGAGGGTGACGGCAGGGGAAAGGGGCATGCGGATGTTTTGGGGCGGCTGGGCGGCGTCGGGCGCAGGCTGCACGGTGGTTTGGGTGG
>JALVOR010000356.1 GCA_027026295.1 Anaerolineales bacterium
CTGCTGTCGAGGTGCCGCTGGCACGGTCATGGCTCGACCGTGTGCTGCTGGGTGTGGAAGTGCTCGCGGTGTTGGGGTTGATGTTGATCGTGGCGAGCAGCGTCAACCTGCTGGAAAAGATCAACCGCGAAGCCGCCAGCAGCATGCAGCAGGCCACGCTGACCCCCACGCCGCTGGTCATGGCGGTGGTGTTGCCCGCGGGCCACACGCCGCCCACCGCGCCGGGCGGGGCGCGCCCCAACGAAGCCGAAATTCCCGAACACCTGCGCCCCTTGGTGCAGTCGATGGTTTCCGTGGCGGTGCCCACCCCCGGCCCCGGCCAGCCCACCCGCATCCGCATTCCCGCCATCAATGTGGAATTCCCCATTGTGGAAGGTGATGGCTGGGAGCAACTCAAGAAGGGGGTGGGGCACCACATTGGCAGCGCCAACCCCGGCCAGCGCGGCAACATGGTGCTTTCCGGGCACGATGATATTTACGGCGAGGTGTTCCGCTACCTCGACCGGCTGAAACCGGGGGATGAGATCATCGTTTATACCCAAAGCAGGGCTTACACCTACGTGGTGACCGAAACCCACATTGTGGAACCCACCGATGTGCAGTGGCTGATGCCCACCGACCGCCCGATGGTGACGCTGATTTCCTGTTACCCCTACATGGCGGATAATCAGCGCATCGTGGTGCGCGGCGTGCTGAAAGGGGATTAGCGTAGCCCAATGAAGGTTTTGGTGGTGGGCAGCACGCATTTTGTCGGGCGGGCGGTGATTCGCGCCCTGCATCGTGCCGGGCACACGGTGCGCGCCCTCATTCCGCCGGGGCGGGCTGCCCCGATGTTGCCCGCAGGCGTGCCGGTGGAAGCCGTGCTCACTTCGCCAGCCGACCCGCGCGGGATGCGGGCGGCGTTGGTGGGCGTCGAGGTGGTATTTTCCCTGGGCGGCGCGATGATGCCGCCGCCTGAAAGCGACCTGATGGTGTTGGTGCGCCAAACCCAGGCGTTAGTGGAAGCCGTCGCCGAGGCGCACACACCCTATATTTTGCACCTCAGCACGTTAGGGGCGGAACCTGCCTCGGCTTACCCGTGGTTCAAGGCGCATGGCCTTGCCGAACTGGTGCTGCAGCGTTCGGGGCTGCCTTATGTGGTCTTCCGCAGCGGGATGGTGTTCGGCGCGGGCGACGATTTCACCACCACCCTCGCGTTGCTGCTGCACGCCTCGCCGGTCTTCCCCCTGCCCCATGGTGGGGAAGTGATGCTGCACCCCCTGTGGGTGGAAGACCTCGCCGCGGCGTTAGTGCTCGCGCCGGAGGTGCAGGCGCCTGACGGGCGGGTGCTGGCGGTGGGGGGTGCGGAGCATCTCACCCTGCGGGAAATCGCCGCCGGGGTGGCCGCCGCGGTGGGGCTGCGGCGCAGGTTTGCGGGCATGGTGCCTGCTCACATGCGCCATCTCATCGTGTGGTTGCGCTATCTTTTCCCCGGCCTGCCGGTTTCCCCCCTGTGGATGGATTATTTCGCCGCCGACCGCATCGCCCCCCCTGATGTGCTGCCGCGGGAATTCGGCCTGATGCCGGAACGCTTCGCCCGGCGCCTGGACCACCTGCGCGGCGTCCCCTGGCGGCGCAAACTGCTGCAAACCCTCTTCACGCGTGCGCCATTGACGTAAGGCAGCGCCGTTTCGTATGGGCTGCGGATTTAACGCAAAGACGCAAAAATAGCAGAGAGGTTTCTGACGCGCTTTTGCCCACCGGCACACCTCTGCCACACGGCACACCGTAACACGACACACGGCACCCCCGAGGTTTTTCATGCCCCAACGCATTCGTTTGACCTACGCCAAAACCGAAGCCATGCGCTACACCGGCCACCTGGATGTGCAGCGGACGTTGGAGCGCATGTTCCGCCGGGCGGGGCTGCCGCTGCTGCACAGCAAAGGGTATCACCCCCGCCCGAAGATGCACATGGCAGCGGCGCTGCCGCTGGGCTGCACCGGCGAGAACGAAATGGCCGATTTCTGGCTGACCGAGCCGCTGGAAACCGGGGCGATCGCCGAGGCGCTGCGGCAGGCTGCCCCGCCGGGGATTGCGGTGTTGGGGGTGGCTGTGGTGCCTGCCGATGAGCCGCCGTTGCCCAATCAGGTGCTTGCCAGCGAATACGTTGCCACGCTGCTGGATGAGGTGCCCGACTTGGCAGCGCGGGTCAGCCGCCTGCTGGCAGCCGAGGCTTTGCCCCGCGAGCGCCGCGGCAAGACTTATGACCTTCGTCCGTTAGGGTAGGGCCACGACCTAGTTCTACCCAAGGGGGAACGCCGGCAGCGGCTTGCCATGCGTTTGAGCGCCCGCGAAGGCGCCACAGGCCGCCCCGATGAGGTGCTGGCGGCGTTGGGCATTCCGCTGGGCGCGGCGAAGATTCACCGCACGAGGGTGGTCGGCGGTAGTCGAGTCGTCGGGTAGTCGGTTGGTCGGGGGCAATGCACTGAGGGGGGGAGTGCACAAAAGCAGGTGGGGGCCAAAGGGCGTTGCCACTTCGGCGCGGCGTTACTTCGGACGCTACGAATTGGCGAGGTGACGCTCCACGAAGTGCCCTGTTTCTGTGTTTTCTGTGGTGCTTCTGTGCTTTCTGTGGTTGCCCCCTTGGGCGGGACGGCCTCCCGCGTGAAACCCGCGGCCCGTCTCTCTTACTCCCATGCGGGCAGTATGATGCGGCGGAAGGCGGCGCTGGCGGCAAGGCGGCGGGCGATGGCGGCGAGGGTTTCGCCGCTTTTGGGGTGCTGCAGGTGGGGCAGGATTTCCGCCAGGGGCACGGCAAGGTGGGCGTGATGCCAGATGTTTTCGTCCACCACGCGGCGGCCTGCCACCAGC
>JALVOR010000357.1:0-1060 GCA_027026295.1 Anaerolineales bacterium
TGCTGGCGCGCATGGAAATGAACGGCATCCTGGTGGATACCGACTTCCTCGCCCGCATGTCGCAGGAACTGGCCGCTCAGTTGCACGCCTTGGAAGAGAAAATTTACCGGGCCGTGGGGCAGCGTTTCAACATCAACTCCACCCGGCAACTTTCCAAAATTTTGTTCGAGACTTTGGGGCTGCAGCCGCCCGACCGCACCCGCAAGACCAAGAGCGGCCACTATTCCACCTCGGCCAGCGTGCTGGAAGCCTTGCGCGGCCAGCACCCGGTGGTGGATTGGGTGTTAGAGCACCGCGAACTGGCGAAAATCAAATCCACCTATGTAGACGCCCTGCCCCAGCAGGTGAACCCCGAAACCGGGCGGGTGCACACTTCCTACAACCAGACCGGCACGGTCACCGGGCGGATTGCGTCTTCGGACCCCAACCCGTGCGCACGCCGGTGGGGCGGCGGGTGCGGCGGGCTTTCGTCGCGCCCGAAGACCATCTGCTGCTTTCGGTGGACTATTCCCAGGTGGAACTGCGCATCGTGGCGCATGTTTCGGGCGACGAGGCCATGATTGCCGCCTTCCAGGCCGGGCAAGACATCCACGCCGCGACCGCAGCGGCCATCTACGACGTGCCGCTGGAAGAAGTCACCCCGCAGATGCGCCGCCACGCCAAGGCCATCAACTTTGGCCTGATTTACGGCATGAGCCCCTTCGGCCTCACCCGCACCACCGACCTGACTTTGGCCGAGGCCGAAAATTTCGTGGAAGCCTACTTCAAGCGCTTCCCCGGCGTGAAGCGTTACATCGAGGAAACCCGCCGCAAAGCCGCGGCGCAGGGCTATGTGGAAACCCTGCTGGGCCGGCGGCGCTACTTCCCCGAACTGCAGAAGCCGGCCAACCGCAACGCCCGCCTGCGCGCCGAGCGGGAAGCCATCAACGCGCCTATCCAGGGCACCGCGGCGGACATCATGAAACTGGCCATGCTGCGGGTGGCCGAGCGGCTGGAAGCCGACCGCCTGCCGGCCAAAATGCTGCTGCAGGTGCACGACGAACTGATGCTGGAAGTGCCG
>JALVOR010000357.1:1070-1586 GCA_027026295.1 Anaerolineales bacterium
GACGTCGCCCGCGCGGTGCAAAGCGAAATGGAAAACGCCTACCGCCTCGCCGTGCCGTTGGTCACCGACGCCAAGGTGGGGAAGAATTGGGATGAGATGGAGGGGTGGGAAGGACAGCAATAAGGGGCAAGACAACGCAGGGATTTCCGGTATAATGGAAATATGAGCGAGCAACGGCAACAATCCTTGACCATGACCGAAATTCGCGCGCGGCTTCGCGAAATGCTCCCGCAGTTGCGTGAGCAATACCACGTCCAATCGTTGGCGGTCTTCGGTTCCTACGTGCGCGGTGAAGCCGACCACCTCAGCGATCTGGATTTACTGGTTACATTCGACCAACCGCCCTCGCTGCTTCAATTCATGGCGATGGAATACGAGATTTCCGACGCCTTAGGCATCAAAGTGGATTTGGTCATGCAAAGCGCCTTGAAGCCCCGCATCGGAAAGAGAATTTTGGATGAGGCCGTAGAAATCGCATGAGAAAACCGCGAGAAGTGACAGATTACCTCTGGGATA
>JALVOR010000357.1:1596-2569 GCA_027026295.1 Anaerolineales bacterium
TCTAGCACCTTTATCCGGGGATATTCCTTCACGCAATTTGAACAGGATGAGCGCATTCAATATGCCGTCGTAAGAGCATTGGAAATTGTTGGAGAAAGCGCCTCAAAAGTTCCTCAAGATATTCAAAATCTGTACGGCGAAATTCCTTGGCGGGAAATTAGCGGCATGAGGAACAAACTCATCCATGACTATTTTGGCGTTGATTTAGCCGTTGTCTGGCAAACGGTCAAGGAAGACCTGCCGAGGCTGCAAGCCCAACTGGCCGCAATGCTCCGAGATTTTGGAGAAGAGGCGTCCCACTCATGAGCATGTAAAGAGCAAACGCAACGCCCCCTGTAAAAGTAACCTAAGGCTTCCACAACATTTGCTTTACGGTATGAGGAAGCGCACTGGCAGCCGCGCAAAAACGGGTATAATGCACAGCAGAGGTGTGTGATGAGCGAGAGCAAACTGACCGTGCGTGTGCCGCGCGAAACGCTCCACCGGGCGAAAGTGTATGCTCGCCAGCATGGCACCACGTTGACGCGGCTGGTGACGGCTTACCTGGAACAGTTGGGTGCGGCCGAGGACTGGCTCGCCCAGGCCCCGGTGGTCCGCAGCCTGAGGGGGTCGCTTTCCCCTGAGGTGGGGGTAGAGGATTACCACGCCTACCTGGAAGCCAAATTCGGCCATGCCCAAGAGCATTCTGATTGACCTCAACGTGCTTCTGGATGTCCTCCAGGCGCGGGCGCCCCACGAAGGGGCTTCCGCGGCCATCCTGGCTGCGGCTGAGCAAGGCGCCATCGAGGGGTGGATAGCAGCCCACAGCGTCACCACGCTCTATTACCTTTATGCCAAATCCCACACGCCCGCGGTTGCCCGGCGTTCCCTGGTTGCCTTGCTGGGTTTCCTGCACGTTGCCCCGGTGGACGAAAACGTGCTCAAACAGGCCTTGGGGCTGCCTTACGATGACTTCGAAGATGCCGTGCAAATG
>JALVOR010000357.1:2579-8641 GCA_027026295.1 Anaerolineales bacterium
TCGTCACCCGGAACGTCAAAGATTTTCGCCTGGGGCCGTTACCGGTGCATTTGCCAGAGGAGTGTTTGCCGTTGCTGCGCATGGCGCCCGAATGACCCCCCGCGCAGCGGCGATTTTTTCTCGTCAAGGCTGAAGGGTTACGAACGATGAAGAAAGCGGCGGCCGAAAGGCCGGGGACTGCGCGGAGGTGCAGACGATGAGTAGAGAAAACTATCGCCCGGGGGAGAAGGTCACGGTTAGCATTGAAAAAATTGTCCCTTCCAAACTTTTCGTGCGCTTGCCCAATGGGGAAAAGGGGGTCATCCGCCGCCGGGAGGTCAGTTGGGACGATAAGCGCCCTGACCTGCACCAAAAGTTTCAGGTGGGGCAAAAGTTGGAGGCGGTGGTGTTGCCCCGCTTCACCTCTGTGGAGGACGACGAAACCGCGCCCATTGAACTGAGCCATCGGTTTGTCGAGCGCAACCCTTGGAAAATTCACCGCGACAAATACCACGAAGGCGTCGTGGCCGAAGGCATCGTCAAAAGGGTGCGAGAGTTCGGCGCTTTTGTGGAGGTGGCGCCGGGGGTGGAAGGCTTTCTCCCCGCAGAAGAAATCAACCCCTGCAGGGTCAAAGCGCAAGAGGTCCTCTGGCCGGGCGATATGGTTCAGGCCGTGGTGATTGAGTTCGACCCAGAGGCCTACCGGTTGCGGTTGAGCATCAAGCGATACCTGGAACGCTTGGGCGAATTCATGAAAGAAGCCAAGGCAAAACAGGCCGGCGAAGCCCCCTTCGCAGACCACCTCCGACCGGCCGACCGGCTCAAACTGCAGCGGTTGCTGAAAGACGTCCCCGAAACTTTGACGCCGCCCGAACCCCAGCGCATTCGGCGGCTTTTGGTGGTGGACGACCACGACCTCTTCCGCCAGCACATGGCTGCCTTGCTGCGGGGGTGGGGCTATGCGGTGGAAACGGCGAAAGACCTTCAAGAAGGGAAGCGAAAATTCCGCAACGGCGCGTTCGACGGCGTTTTTCTTGACCTGACCTTGGGCGCGGACGGCGATAGCACGCCCTGGGCAGAAGAAATTTGTGAAACCGCGCCCCACTGCCATGTGCTTTTGCTTTCCGGCGCGGAGACCGACGCCGCCCTGGAGGCGCGGCTGCGCGCCAAAGGGCTGACCCTGGAATACAAACCGTTTTTTGCAGAAGAGATCGCCGACTATTTGCGCCGCTGGGAACGAGCGTCCTTAGAGCAGGCGCGGAAAACCGAGCCATCACAAGCGCCCGTAGCGCCGCTAACGGTGGCCACCAAAGAAAAGCCGGCCTACACCGACCAGGATTTGCGCGATTTCATCGCCGACGTGGCTCGGCAGGCGGGCATGGAAGGCGCGGCCATCTTTGCCATCTCTCCCGACCAGCCGGGCAAAATTGAGGTGGTGGTACAATGGGGCATCGACATCGCGCAGGATGACGAAAGCCTGCAGATGCTCTGGTACAGTCCGGTTGGGGAGATTTTGAAAGAAGAGCGGAACATGGTGGCGACGCCTGCTAGCCACAGCCGTTATGACCGTTATCTCCGCCAGGCCGTGCGCGGGGGCTATCAAGCGGCCTGGGGTTGGCGCGTGACCCCGCCTTTGTCGAAGAAGCCCATGGCCTTTTTCGTATTTACCCGTCGGCCTGGTCATAGGTCGCCGGCCATTCGACCATCCACTCGCCATGTTTTAGGGGTGTTGTTAGAGCAGCCGTTTCTTGTCCAGGTATTGGAGCAAGCGCAAAGCGACATTCTCAACGCCCGCTTGCGCGCCGGCGCGCTGCACGATGTGCGCAATACGTTGAATGCTTTGAACTCCGTTTTGGTCAACCTCGACCAGCAAATGGCCGCGCTGACGGCCCAGACCGACCCTCGGGTGGTGCAGGATTTCATAGGTGAGATTGCCTCCAAGGTGGGGGACATCCTGGCCGGCGCGCGGCAGATGAAAAGCACCTTGGAAATGTTCCGCGCTTTGGAAGACAAGCACGAAAGCCACGCCACCGACATCCATGCCCTGATTCGGCAGAGCGTGCTCCGCTTTCGCCCTTTGGCGCAGAATCGGGGTATTGAATTGAAATTGTCCCTCGACGAAAACATGCCGGCCGGCCATTTCAGCCCCACCTGGCTACGCCAGGTGCTGGACAACGTCATTTTGAACGCCATTCAATGGTCGAGCGAGGATCCCTTTTGCCCCGGCGTCGCAAAGCCGCTGCGCCAGGTGACCATTTCCACCCGCTACGTGCCGCCCAAACACCTGCCTTTGCGCATTTACGTGGCCGATTCAGGCCCCGGGGTGCATTGCGCGCTCATCCGCTCCAACAAGATCTACGAATTCGGCTATTCCCAACGCCCGGGCGGTTTGGGCCTGGGGCTTTTCATGGCCAAACAACTGGTTGAAGCCATGGGCGGCGACATTCAGGTGGTGCGTAGCCTGATGGGCGTAGGTTCGGTATTCCGTGTCCGCCTGCCGGAGCAGTCGACTGATAAAACACAGTTGTGAGGTTCTGGCCTGTACCCCTGGAAGGACGAAATGCCTCGAAAACCTGCTTTACGCTTCTTGCTGGCCGACGATGACCGGCTCTTTAGCAAATACTTTGCCGAGTGGCTGCAAAACTTGGGCCCTTACACGGTAGACGTGGCAGCCAGCGCAAAGGAAGCCCAAGACAAGGTGAAGGAGCACCCGTATGACGGCGTGATCATCGATTATGCCCTGGCAGGGCCCCTCGACGGCATGGCGCTGCTCCAACGGTTCAAGAAAGAGCACCCCGACCTGCCGGTGGTCATGATGACCGGCATGGACCGTTCCATCGGCCGCCAGGCCCTTCGTGAGGGCGCGTTCTGGTATCTGGAAAAGCCCATCGATTATACCGAGGCGGAAGTGGTCTTTCGCTACCTGCTCGAGCGGAAGCGACTCATCGAGGAATTTAAGCGCTTAAGGGCGCCATCGTCGAGTGGAGCACTCAAACAACGTACTGTTCAAGCCAAGGAAGATGCCCTGGCTTCCGCGGCCCTGGCCGCGCTCTCGCAGGCTCTGTTGAGCGCACCCACCCTCGAAGACCTGTTGCGCATCGTCACCCAGAAAGCCCCGGCTTTGTTGAACGCGGACGCGGTGGCCGTGGGCCTGCTCGACCTCACCACGGGGCAACTGGCCTTTGAACAGGGCGTAGAGGATTTGCAACTCCCGCCCCACATCACTGCGCAGGGCATTGCGCAAGGGCTTTTGGCAGATCTGTGGGCGCACAAAGGCCAGGGCAACCCGACATGGACGCACACAGAGCTCCAAGGGGGAAAGCGCTGGCAGGCTCATCTCTGTTTTGCCCCCCGGCCTCAGCCTTTTGGTTCCCCGGACACGGCTGAGACGATGCAGGACGCCGCGGCGCCGCAACCCCTGGCCGTGGTATGGGCCGTGAGGAAAGAGTCCGCCGCGGAGGAAGAGCGCCTGCGTTTCGAAGCCGGGTTGCCGGTGGTGGCGCGGCTGCTGGGTGCGGCCGTTGACCAGCACCGCCAACGGGCCCTGTTCAAAGCCGTGGGCGAAGCGGCAGAAAAACTGTTGGCCGCGCGCACGCGGGGGGCCGTGTATGACGCGGTGCGCAGCGCGTTGGAAGAGGCGTTTGGTGTTTCTGTTTATTACCTGGCTGAATACGACGCAATCACGGACACGATCACCTTTCCCCTTTTCGTCGACTCGAAGAAACGTAAAAAAGCCCCGCCTCCACGCCTGGCCTCCTCCAAAGAAAAAAGCGGTGCGACGGGCTATATCATTCGTTCCGGTAGGGCGTGGCAATGCCTTCGCTGGGATCCAGAAGAAAAATGCCCTCTGCCCGATGGGGCTTCTATACAGTTCCGTGACGAGCCCTCGCGAGTGTTTTTGGGGATCCCCCTTGTTGCCCAAGGCGAAACCTTAGGCGTGCTTTCGGTGCAGCGTTATGCCCCCATTCCCTTTGGGCAGGGCATGCAGGAGGCCTTGACCACCTTAGCGGCCCTCATTGGCCTTGCCCTGGCCCGCCAACGGCAGGAAGAAGCCCATCGGGCTTTTCTGGAAAGTGTCTTCGAAAAGCCGTTGCCCGACGTGTTGGCAGAGATCGCCGGCCGGGTGAAACGCGCCTTGCACGCCGATATCGTCACCCTGCACGTCTACGACGCGCAGCGCGAGGCGTCTTTGCGAGAACGGGCACGGTTGGGTTTGCCGGACGAAGAAGCCATCAAGCCCTATTGCGGTACTGAGAACGACGCACTGGAAAAATTGTTGAAACTGCCCCCAAAAGAACATTTTGCCGAAGACGTATCTCAGGATCCTGTTTTTCAAGGAGATTTCGTTCAGACATACCACGTGCGTTCCAGCGGCGGCGTGGCGCTCACCTTGACCCAGGATGACGAGGCTCGGCCGGTGGGCGTGCTGGTGGTGAATTACACAAAAGAGCGTCATCGCTTTACTGCGCAGGAAAAGGAGTTGTTGCGCACCTTGGGGCAGGAGGCAGCCATGGCTGTGGGGGTGGCCCTCATGGCCGCGCGGGAGCGGCAGGCTCGAGAGCGGTGGCAGTTGCATGGCAAAATTGCCCAAGCCATCCGAAGCGTGCTCCAGGAAAGCCAAGGAGGAGCGGCTGCAACAAGGCAGCAAAATCTGGAGGAACGCCTGGCTGAAGAGGTCACTCGTTTACTGAAGGAAGGATGGCCTACCACGGGGTGCGGAGAGGTCACGCCGAGCATCCTCTACGCGGATTACGGGGCGCGGCGTTTGCGTTTTCCTGAGTCAGTGTGGGAGATGTACCGGCAAGGGAATCTAACTACCCCACCACGGGAGATCCCTTTTGGAGAGGGCATCTGCGGCTGGGTCGCGGAACACAAGCGGCCATACTATGCCTCTGATACTGAGCAGGACGAACATTACCTTCCTCTGCGGTGGGGGACCCGCTCCGAAATCGGCGTGCCTATCCTGTTGGGCGACCGGCTCTTGGGCGTTTTGACCGTCGAGGCTACCCAGCCTCGCTTTTTCGAGGAAGGGGATCAGGTCTTCCTGGAGCGCGTGGCTCAGGATCTGGCCACCGCGTTGGGCGCCTGGGGCGACCAGCAGCGGGCGCAGAAAATCCTCGGGGTCACGGCAAGCATTCCCAACCAGCCTGAACGCGGGCTGGAAATGTTGGTCAAGACCGCCTTTGACCTGGTGAACAACCCTCCCGGCGCGGTGAGCGCGGTTTCCCTGTTTTCCAGAGATGAAGACGCGCTGAAGTTGGCTGCGCTCTATCCGCCTCCCCAGGCTCGACAAGCGCAGCCCCAAAAACGGCGGCGTTTCCCTTTGCAAACCCTGGCCGGCGAGCGGCGCGGCATTGTGGTGCGCGCGGCCCTCGAAAAAAGGACGGTCACCGCTCTCGATGTCTCGCAAGCCCCTGACTACGTGCCCTGTCATGAGGATACAAAGGCCGAAATGGCCGTCCCGGTGCTGTGGCCCACGGGGGAGGTGGTTGGCGTCCTCAATGTAGAGTACAGAGACCCTACGGCCATGGATTTCTACGACCAACAGGTGTTGGAGTCCTTGGCTTCCCAGATGGCGGTGGCCTTGATGTTGCGGGAGCAGGCGCATACATTACGACAGGAAGCCCGGCAGCGGCGGCTGGCGGCCGCGTTAGCCGCGCTGGGCATCGCGGCCGCGGATTACGGCCACCAGTGGAAGAACGAACTGGCCGCGTTTCGGGGCACCTTGGGCCTTCTGGAAGAGGAAACCCTGCCGTTTTGCAAAAAACTAAAAGAAAGAAAAGGCGGGGTAACCCTGCGCCTGGCCCATCGGTTGGGGGTGGTGCCCGATTTGGAGAAAATTTGCCGCTGGCTCGACCGGATTCAGGCCCTCTTCAGCGAACAGCGCCCCGCGTTCCCGCCGCCGGATGAGCAGATGGAAAATATCGAAGTGCGCCCCTGGCTGGAAGAGATCATTACCCGCTGGCAGCAGCGGCTGGAGAAAATGGGCTCGCCCGTGACCTTGCAACTGGAAGGAGCGCCCGACAAAGCCGTGGTGCAGGCCAACCGGCTCTGGCTGACCCGCGCGGTGGACAATTTGCTCA
>JALVOR010000358.1 GCA_027026295.1 Anaerolineales bacterium
CTCATACTCACCTGCCCAAAGCAGGTGAGTATGAGGGTCAACCAAGCCAGGCACTACCGCTTTGCCCTGGGCGTCAAAGCGCGGCTCATCGGGGAAGGCGGGCAGCATTTCGCCCTCCACGCCGAGGGCGGCAATGCGCCCGTTGCGGATGACCACCGCGGCCTGCGGCAAAATGCGCAGTTCTCCCAGCCGGGTGCCGCGCTGCGGGCCGCCCGCGGTTGTGACCAGTTGCCCAATGTTGTGGATGAGCATGACGTCCTCCCTGGGCAATTATACGATGGTTTTGCAGCAGACTCCGGAGAAAAACCGGTCAAACCGGCATCCGCGCCTCTATTCCCCCAGCAGGCGCTGCACCTGATGCATTCTCAAACGGAATTTCGGCAATTCAAAGCGCCATTACCCTGCAGAAAGCCATCTCCCCCACCGACGCCGTTGGAGAAAGCCAGAGGCAAGAAACCCGCAAATTTGTAACGAGAGATAACCGTTCAGCCCCAAAGAGGAACCTCAATTACACAGGCAGAAAAACACAGGAGACACAGAGAAGGCGCAGAAAACACAGAAGTTCAATGGTGAGGGCATTTGTCAAAGAGCCTATCCGAAAACTCTTTGCAGATGTGTCACTGCGAGGCGGGCTGAGCAATGACGAAGCCCGCCGAAGCAGTCTCCTGGCCGAAAAGGGGGGATTGCTTCGCCCCGGAGCCTGCGCCGAGCGCAGCGAGGGGGGGCTCGCAATGACACCACCACGATATTTTTCGGATAGAGTCTTAGGGAATCCCGCGCCGAGGGGTGACGTTCCTCATCTTACGCTGGGGGGCCTGCATGATATAATAGCCTTGATTATCCAGGCCACAATTGAAGAAATTTGTACTTTTTTCGGGTTCAAACGCCTGTTTTTCCCTTCTTTCTTGGCGAGGAAAGGGAAAATGGTGATAAGCAGCCCGGATAATCGCATTTTTGAACATTTTCAGTAACTGTTCAGCCTTTGGGAAACAGCCCGCGGACGAACGCGGGTTTAACGCAAAGACGTAGAGAGATGCTAAGGTCGCCGTTCTCTGCGTCTTCTGTGGTTTTCTCCGCGTAATCCGTAGTTTCTCTTTGGAACTGAACAGTTACCATTCTCAATTTCTTTTGCTGGAGGCAACGATGGATTTTGCTCTGACTGAAGAACACAAGATGGTGCAGGATATGGTGCGCAAGTTTGGTCAAGAGGTCGTGCCCATCATTCGGGAATACGACCGCAAGCACGAGCCTGCGCCGTTGCTCCCCCGCATGGCCGAGTTGGGTATTCTGGGGGTGGGTATTCCGGTCAAATATGGCGGGCAGGGGCTGGATTATATTTCGTTGGGGCTGGTGTGTGAAGAACTGGAATATGCCGACTCTACCTTGCGCGTGGTGATGGCCGTGCACATGGGCTTGTGCGCGCAGACCATCTATCACTGGGGCACCGAAGAGCAAAAGCAAAAGTTCCTCGTGCCGCTGGCCAAAGGCGAGAAAATCGGTTGCGGTGCTTTCACGGAACCCGGCCACGGCTCTGACTTCGCCCACATTCAGATGACCGCCCGCCGCGAGGGCGACTATTATATCCTCAACGGCGAAAAAATGTGGATTTCATTAGCGACCCTGGCCGATTATGCCATCGTCACCGTCCGCACCAACCCCGAAGCCGAAAAGCCCCATCGCGGCCTTTCGACCTTCATTGTTGACCTGCATTCCCCCGGCATCAAGCGGGGCGACATCAAGGGCAAACTTGGCGTGCGCGCCGGTTCCACCGGCTGGATTGCATTCCAGGATGTGAAAGTGCCCGTGGAAAACCGCCTCGGCGAAGAAGGCGAAGGCTTCAAGATTACGATGAGCGCCTTCGACCGTGGCCGCTACACCGTGGCTTCCGGCGCGGTGGGGTTGATTCGGGCTGCCCTTGATGCCAGCGTGAACTATGCCCGCCAGCGGGAAACCTTCGGCGTGCCTATCGCCCAGCACCAACTCATCAAGCAGAAAATCGCCCGCATGGCGCGCGATTACGAAATGGGGCGCCTGCTCTATCTCGAGGCGGGCTGGCAGATGAACGAGGGCATTCGCGCCACCCGCATTGCTTCCATGGCAAAGTGGTTTGCCACCGAAGCCGCTTTCCAGGCCGCCAACGATGCGGTGCAGATCCACGGTGCTTATGGCTTCAGCGACGAGTATGATGTGGAACGTTTCCTCCGCAACGCCCGCGGCTCCATCATTTACGAAGGCAGCAGCGAAATTCACACCCTCATCCAGGCCGACTACGCCCTCGGCTACCGCCGCGACAAGCCGCTGCGCATGGAATTGCCGCCCTACGACCCGGAAGCGTGGCAGTAGAATTGTTGCCTGCTTCACCAGGTAACCAGGTAACCAATTGACCAAGTAACCAATTGACCAACCCCAAATGGATGGAGGTGCACTTTGAAAATCGTGGTTTTCGTCAAGGTCACGCCCGACACCGCGGCCACCGTCAAGGTGGACGATGCCGGGAACGTGACCTGGGGTGATGCACCCCTGGTGCTCAACCCCTGGGATGAGTATGCCGTGGAGGCCGCTTTGCAGACCAAAGAGGCGCACGGCGGCTCGGTGACCGTGATCAGCATGGGCGACGAGAGCGCGCTGGAAGCCATCCGCCGCGCCCTGGCCATGGGGTGCAACGACGCTATCCGCATTGAAGACCCTGCCCTCGCCGAAGACGACAGCCTCAGCACCGCCAAAGTGCTGGCGGCGGCGGTGAACAAAATCGGCGATGTAGATATGGTCTTCTTTGGCCGCCAGGCCATCGACGGCGATACCGGCCTCACCCCGCCCCAAACCGCCCGCTTGCTCGGCTGGCC
>JALVOR010000359.1 GCA_027026295.1 Anaerolineales bacterium
GCGAAGGGCGTAGAGGCTCACGCGACGGCGGCGGGGGCGAGGGGGTTTGACAGGACGCCAGCGCCAGGAGCGGCGCAGCGCCTGCGAGCGCGTGGCAAAAGCCGGAATACCTGCGGCGGCGACCTCCCGCCGCACCCAACGGTCGCGGGTGATCACCGCGATTTGTGCACCCAGCCGGTCGGCAGCCCGCCGCAGCCGCACAAAATCCAGATGGGTGTTGACCGCGCAACCGCCGCCCGGCCACATCAGCAGGGCGCGAGGGGCTTTCGCCCACGCGATCTTGTCCTGCAGGGCAGCCAGATCATCCAGCGGGTCAACGGTAATCAGCGCGGTTTTCATAACGTGACAGAAATTATAGCATCAGAGGCAGGTTTACGCCGCGGGCTGCTCCACGAGTTCCCGCAAGGCTTCCACCGCGTTGGGCTCCGCCACAAAAGTAAGGAGATCGCCGGGTTCCAGGCGGGTGTCGCCGTGGGGGATGAGCAACTCGTGCCCATGCTGCACCCGCACCAAAACCGCATCGTCAGGCCATTTGATTTCGGAAACCATCTTGCCAGCGGCGGGAGCATCGGGGTGCAGCGTCATTTCCAGCACCGGCGCTTCGTTGATGGCCTCCAGGCGCATTTCCTCGCCGCGGCGTTCCATGGTAGCCTTGCGAGTCAAGGCAAGGTCATAAGCGCGAATAATCGAGGCGCGGTTGATCCAGCCAAGCAGGCGGTCGGGATGGGCGGAATCCACCACCGGCAGCCGCCCGATGCCGTGCAGGCTCATGCGGCGCAAGGCTTCCTTGATGCTTTCATCGGGGTACGCCACCAGCGGATGGCGGTGGCACACCTCACCCGCGGTGCGGTGGATGTTTTCCGGATCTTCCGTGAGGGCGCGCTGGATGTCTTGCAAAGTAATGATGCCCATCAGGCGCTCATTTTCGTCTACCACAGGCAAGCCGTGGGTATGGAGTTGGTCGAAAAGGGCACTTACCGTGAGCAGCGGCATGTCATAGCGGATAGTCACGGGCAATTGTTCCATCACTTCACTGACCTTGATGGATTCCAAAATGTCCACATCGCGCCCGCGGTGCAGCCGCAAGCCATCGCGCGCCAGCGAGAGGGTGTAAACTGATTCCCGCTCGAAGTATTGGCTGACCAGAATGCTGACTGTGACAGCAAACATCAACGGCAGCACGATGCGATAATCATCGGTCATTTCAAAAAGCAGCATAATCGCCGTGACCGGTGCACGCACCGTGCCTGCCAGCACCGCTGCCATGCCGACCAGCGCAAACGCTGAAGGTGCAATGTGCAACGAAGGAAAGTAATGCGCCATCACCACCCCATACGCACCGCCCAACGTCGCGCCGAGGAAAAGGGAAGGCGCAAACACGCCGCCTATGAACCCGGCACCCAGGCTCAACGCCGTAAGCGCAATTTTCAGGAAGAGGAGCAGCAGAAGGATGCTGAAAACGAGATTTCGGCCGGCAAGGATTTCACCCACGGCCTCGTAACTATCGCCCAGCACCTGCGGATAGAACACACCCACCGCCCCCACGAGCAAGCCCACCGCAACGGGCAGCACCCATTTGGGTAGTGAAACCTTATGAAAGAAATCGTGCGCCCAGTAAATCGAGCGCATATAAAGCAGCGCCACCGGCGCAGCAACAAACCCCAAAACGAGGTAAAAAGGCAAATCCAGAGGCCCGTTATAGGCATACGGCGGCACGGGGAAAGCAGGCATGGGGCCAACCCACGCCCGCGTGAGCACGGCGGCCATCACGGCGCTCAGCACGATGACGCCAAAAGAGGAGAGGAAGAACTCGCCGGAGACGATTTCCACCGCGAAGAACACGCCCGCAATAGGGGCATTGAACGCCGTGGCAATACCGGCTGCCACGCCTGCCCCTACGAACAACCGAATGCGCGCCTCGGTCATGTGAAACTTCTGCCCGAACATCGAACCAATGCTGGCGCCGATTTGCACGCTGGGGTCTTCGGGGCCCACTGACGCGCCCGCGCCCAACGAAATCGCCGATACCAGCGCCTTGAGGGGCGTTTCGCGGTAACGCAAACGCCCGCCAGCCAATGCCACCGACGCCATCACCGACGAAACGCCATGATAGCGTTCTTCACTCAGCCACCAGGCGCGTATCAGCCCTACCAGCAAACCGCCTGCCGCTGGAATCAGTGCCCACGCCCACTTTCCGGCGTGAACGGAAAGCCAATCCTTGCCTATGCCCCAGAACAGCAAATGCAGCCAATGAATGACCTGTTTAAAGAGCAAAACACCGGCGGCGCTCAACAGTCCTACAACAATGGCACCCAGAGCCTGCATTAAATCTGTGTAGGATGACGGCAGCGTCAAACGCGCGCGCCAACGCTCCAGTCGTTTCATTGCCACCAGCGGCCTCCTTCACTCACACAATATCGTCCACTCCAGGGAATACGCTCTCACGACCTCCCCGTCAAGGAAAACTATCGAATTATACCCTCGATGTCGCTTTGCCGCGAATTTTCTTGCCAAATTTCGGCGAGGTGTTGTATAATCTCTGCTGCCTATCGGGGCGTGGCGCAGCCCGGCTAGCGCGCTTCAATGGGGTTGAAGAGGTCGGGAGTTCAAATCTCCCCGCCCCGACCAGTAGCAGCCCGCAACGTTTGTTGTGGGCTGCTTTTGTTTAACCACCGCCCGCCCTTTGCAAACCGCCGTGTTGGTGCGATAATCTTAGGTTTTACGCAGTCGACATAATATAATAGAGCCATGAACGCTCCAAAGGTAGATGAACTGGACTACATTCAATTTTTGGTGGCTGCGCAGCGAGTATTCAGCACCACAGAAGCCGAACGGATAC
>JALVOR010000360.1 GCA_027026295.1 Anaerolineales bacterium
AGATACTCCCGCATGGTGCGCGGCGGTTGCGCGGTGTAATCTCCCACCGCCTGCCACACGGCACTAAAGGGCGGCTCGATTTCCACACCTACCCGCCACCAGTAGGCTGCCGCGGGGCACCAGGCGTGCAGCAGCCCCAGGCTGATAGGATGATTGCGCGGGTTGCTGGCTATCGTGCGAAAGAGCAAGGCACTCACACCACGGCTCCTGTTATCATGGTGCCGGTCAGCCAGAGGCCGTAAAAGGCGACCTCCCAGGCCGCGGGGTGTTTCTGGCCGGTTGGCCACCGGAGCACCAGCAGCCGAAACAGGCTGCCGCCCAACCATATGGCGGCAGTGGTCAATGCGCCCTGCCACGCCAGCGCAGGCGGTGTCCACAGCCACCACACCGCCCACAGCCTGACGTCGCCATCGCCAACCGCGCCCAAGCGCCAGCCCACAAGCACGTTGGCGAACAGCAGCACGTAGGGGAGCCATGCTCCCGGCCTGGCGGGCAGGTGCAAGACGAGACGGGGCAAGGCATAAACCGCTGTGACGACAAACACTGCCAATCCTGCCCGCCCAAAGGGCACGCGGCGGGTATGCCAGTCCACCCAGGAAACATAGGCCGTCCATGCGGCCAGGATGACGAGAAAAACAGAGAAAAGCATAAGATAGTCGTTTTGGGGAACGCCCCGGCCTTGCTTGCACGACCGGGGCGTTTAGAGGGAAGACCGGGCGCAAGCCTCAACCCGCACCCGTGAGAAGGGCTTGACGCCCTTCTCACGGAGACGCGTTGGGGAAATAAATACTTTGCGTCTGGCCTTCCCGGACAGCGAAGTAAACGTGGGGGCGACATTCCCATTCCCGGTGATACACGGGATTGTGGACATTCCAGGTCTCGTCCATTCGGCGGATACGGACGTTGTACGACCAGAAAGCATCTGGACGCCCATCGCCGTTCAGGTCCGCCAGCAAGCCGGAGGGAATACCCTCAATCACCGCCGGGTCGATGGCGCCGCCATCGGTGTGCTTCTTCCAATCATAGATGTTTTCCCAATGACCGTTTTGCCATGTGCTTCCCGTTGTTTTGCATTCATAGACGGGCTTGCCGTCTTTATAGCGAGCAGGGCCAAGTACGCAATTTCGCTCTACGACGTCCCACTCCCAATAAGCGGCGTGCCATTCGGCTGTGTAAGGCACTCTGGCCCAGCCGTCGAAGAGGGGGAAGTCGGAAGCAAGTTCATCCATGCCGGAAATACCGCCAGCCAGGGGCCCCGCCCCGGCTGCCGGGTGGGAAGGCACGTTCCAGCAGATAACGGTGCGCGGCGGGCTGCTGGAATTTTGCAAAGGGAGCGAGAACATTTGCGCTTCCGTGCAATGCTGGCCATCGCCCTGGTAATATCCGGCGCGAGGGAGATAAACCTGCATTTGCGGCGCAAGTGGGTGAACGGAAAGCACCAGGCGAATGTCTTTCTGGTCGCCTGGGAGGGGATGATCCACGGTACCCCTTCCAACAAAGCCAATAGCAGCAGAGGAGGAAGACGACCCCGCGCCGGAGAAACGGAGGTAGGTTGGCCAGCGCACTAAGGTAACGGGGTACGGCTCGATGTCCAGGGTGGCGCAGGGCAATCCGGCCTGCACAGCCAGGTTCCACTTCCAAAAGCCGCAAATCAGTTTCCCCGTCCACTTGTTGACTTCGCATGACCTGTAACGGTAGTTATAGTCACAGGGGGCGTCGACAAAATCGACCTCATCGGTTCCTTCATACTCGCCAAATTGGGTGAACGTGTTGGTCTCGCAGTCGAAGGTGCCCACGAGGCCATAGGTACACATACCGTCTTCACCGCTTTCCGCCGGCCCAAATTTCTGATACACATTCACCGTTCCCGTGGTGCAACTGGACAGACGCTCCACGACCTTCTCCGTTTCCCCGCCTCCTGTGTAAACACAGTCGCCGCCGGTGCCGGTGGTTTCGCTACTAATCTGGCCTCCACTTGCTTTTGCTACTGTCGTTGTAGTAAATACTGCAACAAAAACAAACAGAGCAGCCACAAAGAACTTGCTGTACCGGCGCATGGCCAACCTCCTTTCTTCGCCCTGCCACGAGCTAACGTGGCGGGGTGACGCCGTAAGTTGCGTGTTGTTTTTCCCAATCAATCCAGTAATTGATGCGCGCCATCACAGCCTTCACCAATTCATCTCTGGGAAGTCCGTTTTGCCAGTTGTCGGGCAAAGGTTTCACGGGCATTTCCCAGGTTTCCTCTACCCAGTTCACGTCCCACAGGGGGATGCCCCACATTTCGGCGTAGTGTTGTTCGTCTTTCGAGACGGATATCCCATTGTGCTGCTTTTCCCAGTCGGAGAAGTCCCAAGAGAATTTGTCGTCGTCAATGCGCCCCAGGTACACCCAGCCTGTTTCCTGGGAATAGGCAAACAACACGGAGACGCGCTCGGCGGTGGGGCTTTTATACTCACCAACTCCAGATTCAGTATCGTACACAAAACTATTGGCGGTGGCGTCTTCGTAGAAAAAGCACCCCACCTCGAAAGGAAAGCCTTTCTCCCGCCACGGAACAGGGCGTCCCTTTTCTTCCATCGTGCCGCGGTAACAACCGCGCGGGGTGAGCGCCACGCTTCCCGGCGTCCCCTTGTCGTCCGCAATCGCCCACAGTCTTACGTCAGGCGCAAAATCCAAGGCAATCGGCGCGTACCCTTCCTTCCCCGTTGTCTTGAACATCACCCAGCCGGTGCGGGAGGGCGCCCACGGCCACGTGCCTTCGGGATACCCCAACGCCTGGGCCGCTTCGTCGGCGGTGTAGCCCATCGCGATAGTG